>CAJWVY010000088.1 GCA_913048135.1 uncultured Verrucomicrobiales bacterium | reverse complement strand
ACGGCAATATCCAGCTCAAGAAACACGACGAAGGCGTCGCCTGGGGCAGCGTGCATTGGCAGTACATGGAAGACATCTCCAAGATCACCCCACACGAGGATACCCCGCTGAAGCTCACCAAGCAGCTTTACACCAAGGTGAACACCGCCAAGGGCCCCGAGCTCAAGCCGATGAACGGTGCCCTCAAGCCCGGTGACGAACTCACCGTGCGCCTCGTGCTCCGCACCGATCGCGATATGGAATACGTCCACCTCAAGGACCAACGCGGCAGCGGCACCGAGCCGACCAACGTCCTCAGCCGGTACAAATACCAAGATGGCATTGGTTATTACGAGATGACCAAGGACACTGCCTCACACTTCTACATCGACTACCTGCCCAAGGGCGTCTACGTCTTCGAATACAGTGTGCGTGTTCAGCACAAGGGCCAGTACCAAAGCGGCATGGCCAACATCCAGTGCCTGTACGCCCCTGAATTCAACAGCCATTCCGCCAGCCACGAGCTGTCCGTGAACTAAGGCAACTGACTCAAAACAACAAAGGCCGGGAGCAATCCCGGCCTTTTCTTTTTAAATGCTCTTAACCCTACTGCGGCAGCGCCCGCATTTCGTCGAATTCGTTCAGCGGTATTTTCATCCGCCCAACCGTCGGATCATCCACCGTCACCTCCCCGGCACTCACCTTGAAGCTACGCACAAACAACTGCGTACCGTTACCCAGCATCAACTCGAATCGGGTCGTGCGGCCCGGCTTGCCCACCTTGGCCAGCACCAGCGCCATCACCTCGTCCAGCCCGTACACCTTCACGCCAAAAATAACCGAGTCCACCACCAGCCAATCCTCTTTCAGACTGCGGAATTCGCCTTCAATAAAATCGCCATTCCGCAATAACACACCCGCCCGACCGGCATTTAGGTGATCCCGATGTTTGACCGGCACCGGCCGAATTACAATGCGGGCCACGTTCACCGTGGACACGCGCTCAGGATACGTTCCCTCCGTAAACTTCACCGCAGAATCATCCGCTGAAACCACGTTGGAAGCGATACGTGATCCCCCCCAAGTAAACACGCCCAGCGTCTCTGATTCATCCACCTCGCTCCCTTCGGATTCCTCAATGCTCGCTGGTTCGTACGTCGGAAATACTCCGTCCCCACCAAGCACAGTTTCCGCCATACTTTTACTCGACCAAGTAGCCTTGAGATTGCCCTGGCCCGCGCGATGCACAGATTCCAAGCGGACATTGTATCGCACACCTCGCTGCATCGGAGCCGTGCCGGAAAAAGTCCGCGGCGTACGATTCGACAACTCGTTAACCACCAAACGGCCGCCCACCCAAAGCCGCACCCCTTCATCGGTCTGAATGCGAAACGTGTAATCCTCCGTGTGCGGCGACGCTAATTGCCCCGTCCAACGTACACTATAGTTTTTGTCGGGAAACTCCGCCGGCGGTTGCACCGGTGAAAAATCCATCTGGGAATCCACCGACAACACCCCGTCGCCATAAAAAAACCGATTCTGGTAGTAGCACCCCAGTAAGCCCGTGCCGCCCTTCAACCCCTTCGGCGCCTTATCCGTCTTGGGGTACAACTGCGTTGGTGCAATGGGCATCTCCTGAAATCCCGGCCCTTTCCAGAACACCCGCGCGCTTGCCTCGCCGTAATTGTCGAAAAATTCAAAAGCAAACGGCACCCGCTCACCCGCCTTGAGCGACACCTTTCCGGCCACACGAAAACCAGACAGCGCTTCCCATCTACCCAGCGCCAGTTCCCCGACCGTAAGCTTCCCGCCGTCATTCGCGTGCAGGGTGAACGTGTATTCACCAGTTACCGGCGGCTCGAGCTCGCCTGACCAGCGCACAGAAAAATAATCACGCGGCAAATCGAACACTGGCTGCCGCGACCGCCACTGGTGATTGACCGTCTGGTCGATTCGGTAAATCACGCGTCCCTTAAAATTCGGCCGATCATGATACGCCGCCAATAACCCGTACCCCTTACCCGCCTTGGGTGCGCCCGCTTCAAACAATTCCGGATCCACCGGCACATCAAACGTCGCCGTCACGACATCCTTCAGCGCGATTCTTTTGGAAGGCCCCTTCACCGGCCCGACACTGAGATGCTCGTCATCCACGAACTTCACCAGCCCCGTGTACCCCTGCCCATCCCGTGTGGTCACCGTGCCGGCCTGTACACAGCAAAGGCCGAGAGCCACAAGCCCCGGCCAACACCGCCGCAAGAAAGAAAACATGAGGCCCCGTTGAGCGACCTATTTCAGGGCGCTTTCGATCATCTTTTTGAAGTCCGCTTTCGCGGCATCCACCACCGCTTTGGGCCCGGTCATTTTCACGAAGATATATCCCGGCTTCGTACCAAGCACGGCCGCGGCCATACCGTAGTTCTTTTTCGGCACCTTGGCGCCGCCAAACGGAGGCCCATCCATAAACGTTCCATTGGCAAACAGAAACGCCACCGGAGTCTCACCCACCTTCGCGTCATCCACCTTGAATTCCGGCTTCGGATCTTCGGCAAACTGCCCAACCCAACGCTGCAAATTCGCCTGCGCCCCTCCACCGTTGCCCGGCCCAAAATAGAAGAATACGCATACAGCAGCTTCCTCTCCCTCCTTGCCGGGTACTGAAAATTGCGCGGCCCGCATGCGACTGGCTGTCTTTTCGGATTTCCAAGCCGCCGGCTTGGTGAAGGTTTGCTCGCTCACTTTCACCTTAGGATCCTCAGCCATAAGCAAACCCAAGGGCATCAGTGAAATTACCAGAAAAATACGAATCACGGAATTCATGACGCCACCCTTAGCCGAATCACGCCCTCGCGTCAAACTTAGCCTCCCGAGGAATAACCACTCTCCACCTTGTCCGCCACGTCTCGAAAACTGATATCCACCTCATAGATCTCCTTAAAATATTTAGCTGCCTCTTCGCGACGATCGAGTTCCTCATAAACACACGCCAAGTTATAGACCAACTCCTTGCGCTGCTGATCCATCACCGTCTTTTCCCCAAGCGCCTTCTCAAACTGGCTCACCGCCATGTCATGCATCCCCCGCTTCATGAAACATTGGCCGAGGTAATTGAGTGAATCGAGCTTGTGCTTGGGACTGTTCTGAGCCTTTTGAAATGCTTGGATCGCCTCGTTCACCTGATCCATTCGCAACAAACGTTCCCCCAGCTCAAAGCGAAACTCCAGCATGGTCGGATAACGCTCAGCCCGTTCCTGACAGTTCTCCAGCAGGAACCCATCCCGCTCTCGCACCAACCCTTCCCGTTCGGGCGACCCTTCCGGAAAGGCCTCAATATCACGATCGTATTGCGCCTGATACGCATCGGCCACCGCGCGGTCTATCGCCGAATCGCTTACCTGATTGTTTTCCAACACCCAATCGTAATACTCAAAAGCCCGTTCAAAATCCCGGCGCTGGACGTACAGTTTGGCAATATCCACGCCCAGCTTGTAGTTATCCAGCTCCTCCTGCAGGCGCTCTTCCATGTGGTAGATCTTTTCATCCAAGGCCTCATCCGCACTCAGCGCATCCGCTTCTCCATCGCCACCCCAATCCTCCTTTCCGGCGGCCGGCTCATTGACCATCTTTTCGTATTGGCCGCGAAAGATCGTCGCCTTGGCCGCTGTGTCCTTATAGGCCTGTTGCAGTACCGGATCATCCGGATTCACTGCAGCCAACTGCCCCATCACGTGCTCGGCCTGATCCCAGTCTCCCAACATCTCCAAAGCTGTGGCCAGTTCTTGGGTCAAATCCTTGTTCTCCGGGTTCACCTTCTTTAACATCTGCAGCGAGGAAATCATGGTCTGCGGCAGATCCAGCGCGGCGGAGGAATCCACGATTACCCGATGCGCCACCGAGCTTTCCGGGTCCGCGCAGAGTACTTTTTCCGCGTGTGACATAGCTCCGAAATAATTCTTTCGAGCCAAGGCCACCTTGGCTTGCGCCATGTTGTGCGCATTGGCCGCGGTTCCAGCCATCTTTGAAAGGCTGCTGGCGTTTTCATTTTTCTTCACCTGCGCCGCCCGCAGGGCCATGCGGCACTCAAAGAAGGCCGGCTCTTTTTCCAGCGCCATGCAGAGCAGCTCCATGGCATAGTCCCACTGCTTCTTTTCGAGCTGCTCATACCCCCGCTCCCAGAGCTGGCGTACCTCCATCCCGACAACGTTGTGGTCCTTTTCCGGCATAGGGTATCAATCAAACCGCCTTTGCTACCGCCTTTTACCCAAGAAACGAGGCAAAAAGCAATCCGCAAAACAGGCTTGATTTGCCAAATCGCATGGGCATTATGTGCGCCCCCCGTGCGCGAGTGGCGGAATTGGTAGACGCGCTACCTTGAGGTGGTAGTCCTTTCGGGGGTGGAGGTTCGAGTCCTCTCTCGCGCACCATTTTTTCTTAGATCAATCACTCTTATGGATCTGGGTCTTACCGACAAAACCATAATCGTCACCGGCGGTGCCAAGGGCATCGGAGCAGCCGCGGTTCGATCCTTTGCCACCGAAGGCGCGAATGTTGTCATCACCGGCCGCAGCCCTGCCGAAGGCAACGCCTTGGCTCAGGAAGTTAACGGTCTCTTTATCCAAGCCGAACTCTCCGAAGAGACCGCCTGCCAACGCGTGGTGGAGGAAACCCTAGCCGCCCACAGCCGTATTGATGTCCTCGTCAACAATGCCGGCTACAACGACGGCAAAAATCTGGAGACCGCCCCGGAAGAATTCATGGCTTCCGTGCACCTGAATCTTTCGCACGTTTACACCCTCACGCATCTTTGCCGCGAAGAACTCATCCGCAACCAGGGCGCCATCATCAACGTCAGCTCCAAAGTCGCCACCACCGGTCAGGGCCAAACCTCCGGATACGCCGCCGCTAAGGGTGCCATGAACGCTCTCACCCGCGAATGGGCCATCGCGTTCGCGCCGCACCATGTCCGTGTGAACTGCGTGCTCCCCGCCGAATGCATCACACCCCAATATCAGACTTGGTTTGATTCCCTCAACGACCCCGACGGCACCCGCACCGCCATCGAGGAACTCATCCCCCTCGGCCATCGCATGACCACTCCGGAGGAAATGGCCGACACCATCGTGTTCCTCGCCTCCCCGCGCAGCAGCCACACCACCGGCCAACTCATTTATGTGGATGGCGGCTACACCCACCTCGACCGCGCCGCCAGCGCGGATCATTCCAAGTGGGGGTAACCGAGCCCAGCCCGCCCTGCCCTCTGTGCTCGGCTCCCAGCGCCTTTTTCCATCGCGACCATCGCCGCCCCTATCACCAGTGCTCCCGGTGTGCACTCATCCATGTACCACCCGCCTATCATCCCACGCCCCAGGAAGAAAAGGCCCAGTACGATCTCCACGAAAATGATCCCCACGACCTCGGCTACCGAAAATTTCTCAGCCGCCTCACCGCCCCATTACTGGCCAAGCTCCCACCTCACAGCCATGGCCTTGATTACGGATGTGGTCCCGGCCCCACTCTTTCAGTCATGATGTCCGAAGCTGGTCATTCAATGGTTCTACACGATCCCATCTATCATCCTAACCCTGATGCCCTGAATAGAACCTATCAGTTTATCACCGCCACCGAAGTCTTCGAACACCTGCACCAACCCGCCCGGGATCTGGACAGCCTGCATCACGCTCTCAAGCCCGGCGGCTGGCTCGGCATTATGACCAAGCGCGCACACGACAAGGATGCGTTCTCAACATGGCACTACATCCAAGACCCTACTCATGTGTGTTTCTGGAGTGAAACAACCTTCCAATGGTTGGCCGACCAATGGCAAGCCTCCGTTAGCTTCCCAGCCCCCGACGCCGTTCTCATCCAGCGCAGCCAATAAAAAGCGCGCCAAAGATCGCTACAATCCCTGACGCGCATGACAACATCCACATGTGAGATTGTGGATGCATGTCGGCTCGGCCCAAGAGATAGCAAAACACCCACCTCAAGACGAGCAAAGAAATCGCTAAACGACGGAACCTTACGCCATCAGCTCTGCAAGGGGGCCGGTCACGTTGAGGTGCTTGAGATTGGCATCCGGCTGCCCAAATGTGGCGCCCGTTTTCATGCCGGCAGCCTGCATGAGGGATAGATACAGATTGCCGGTCGTGCGATGCCCTTCGGCGCCATATTTCGGATACTCCAAATAACGGCCCATGCGAAGCTTGCTCCCCATGCCGCCCAACAGAATAAATGGCCAGTCGTGACCAGCGCAATGATGGTCGCCTGAAGAACAGGACATGTAGACGATCATTGTGTTATCGAGCATCGAACCGTTCCCTTCGGGAATGCCTGCGAATTTCTTTGCCATTTTGGCGATCTGTTTCAAGTGCAGCTTCTCAACTTCCATACGAGCCTGGTGTCCAGTCCAGCCATTAGACGCCTTGTTTTCCTGTAGGTGGCCGAGAGCGTGGACGGAATTCGAAAGGCCCAG
Source organism: uncultured Verrucomicrobiales bacterium (assembly GCA_913048135.1). Lineage (GTDB taxonomy): Bacteria > Verrucomicrobiota > Verrucomicrobiia > Limisphaerales > UBA1100 > UBA1100. The sequence continues at coordinate 6,646 of CAJWVY010000088.1, read as the reverse complement.
CTCGGAGTACTTCACGCCCAAAGTATCTGGGCGCAAGGTGATCACGTTCGTCAGGCCGGCAATCAAAGCGGCCGACGCGATCTCAAAATGCGATTCGATCCGCGCGGAAGGTGCCGTGGAATCATAACGATCGGTTAGCTTTGGCGCATGCTTTCGGACTTGATCCGTCAAACCAGCTTTCTTCTCTTCAATCTTCCGGAGTGCATCAAACGATTCTAGGTACTGCGCAAATCGTTCCTTATCATCGCCCGACAGTTGTTTCTCCACGCGCCGCGCATCTTTGCCTAAGAAGTCCATGAGGTTGCCATTCAACGCGATTTTCTTTTTCAACTGCTGTGGACTTTCCACCGCGGCACTGAAAAGCTCTAAGAACGCCTTGCGAGGCGAGCCCTGATAAGCGACTGGCTTGGCAGCACCATAAGCGGAGAGGTTGGGATAACAATAGGAATCTTCCGGCTTCCATCCAGGCTCCAGCAATCGCCCGTTCATCGCCATTCCGTACATCGGATAAGGTCCAGTGGAAAGATACTGCCCTAGGAGGCAATCTAGCGTCGGTGCGATGGCAACATTCTCGGAGTCATGAAGCGACAACGTGCCGAATCCTTTGGTGTGATTACCCCGGAATCCCACACCGGATAAGCTCTGAATGATCGTCATCTGATCCTTGAATTTCTCCAGAGCCGCTAGTTTTTCCGGCAGTTTGTGTTTCGTCAGCGCCACATCCACCAGCGCCCCTTCCCGGCGCGACCGGTTGCCCAGTTTCTGGCCGGATTTTTCGTCCACAAAATGATTGGTTAATCCGTCCGGCACGAGATTGAATTTATCGATGCCGGATGATTTCACCACAAAGACAAAACGCTTTGGAAAAGCAGCCTCGTCACCTTCCGCGTGAACACGAAGGGAGTGGAGAAATGGCGCCATGGCCAGAGAACTACCACCCAGTGAAAGATCCCTGAGAAATTGTCGTCGTTTGTAGGTCATAAAATATGTGTGGCTATCGTCTGTATAGAAATGAATCCGAACTCAGCAAGGACACAACCAGTGCTTTAAAACTACCGTCATTATCCAAATAGGCTTTCTCGGCTTCAATCAATGTTTTTGAATCACTAAGCATCTCATTTCGCCCCATGAAATAGCGGAAGAGATGTCGGATAAACGACTGCCGTGCACGATCCGAACGCCCCAACCGATGCATCATCTCGACCGCATCCTTCACGTCGCCGTCCACTTTGGGATCGCCCGAGAATGCAATTTCTCCGGTGGCGTCGATCTTGCGGGTTGTCAACTTCCCTTCCTTTAGGAGGCGATCGAATTGGCCATCCCGCCGCATATAAATCTTCCCGTCCTCGTCAAAATAACTCACCTCACGATATCGGCCCCAATCATCAAACATCTCAAAAGGTTCACCTAGTGGGTTCATCTTGCGATGACATTTCCAGCACTGGGCAGCGCGCAACGGTTCCATACGTTCCCGGAGTGTTTTGTGAGGATCAATCGGCACGGCGGCATCAACATCCGGAGGCACATCCCCCAGCACCCCGGCGAGCAACCGTTCGTATACCCAGATTCCTCTATGAATCGGATCATTGTCCTCATTGAGGGAATAAGCCGCCAACCATGCAGGATGGGTCAGCAAACCGGCTCTTTCCTGCTTGGGCATCTTCAAGGGTTGCTCGATGGGCCAGTCCCATTTTTGTTCTCCGTGGCGACCGTTGCTAGGCAAATTGTAAGGCTCGATATAAAGGAGATCCGCAATGCCGCGTCTCTTGCCCTCGAAAGGAAAAGCGGGATGGCGGTGCATTCCCTTGTCCAGCGTCGCTTGATACATCGCAACCGTTTTCTCGGCATCCCGTCTTGCGGCAATGAGCGCTTTCTCGGCCTTTTCGGGCATATTCTCAAAATTGAAATCCCCCTTGATCTGTTTCTTGCGTAACTCGATGCGGGCTTCTACGTAACCGGGGTCCATGATCTCCGCGATTCTCTTATCGTAATGCTCGCGGGCATACTCGTTGTCACCGGGATGCGCGATGAAGTATTCATTCGTGGTCAACAGCTCGGCGATGACGTCCTTGTCCTTTTTCAACACGTGCTCAATGAGCATCCGGGCGTCGTGAATGAGCATGGCCGTGTTCCATTGGTTAATCTTTTCCGCACCCCGCCGGTCGTTGTCCTTGAACACCGCCCCCGCACGGTGGAAGCCGAAGTACTCATCAAAAAACCGCTGCACGCGCGGCAGGTCTTTACGATTCCAAGCCCCGGTCGTCAGTTGTTCATCCAGCAACTGCCTCACGAGCTTGGCCACGTCTTCGCGGGTTTTAAGCTGCCCCTGCTGGATTGCCGCTTGGATGTGCCGATTACGGTCAGGTCCCTGATCGGTTAATGCGTAGGCCACCGCATGCGCCAGTTCATTCGGCGACAAATGTCGGCGCCCATGCGTGTCCACCTTACCCAACCCAAACTCCATCCGGTAAATCGATTCTGGGCTCAGGAACATCGCTTTGACCGTCGTCTTGAAGCCATCCAAGTGACCGCCGGTTTCGATATTCTGTTTGAGAAAGGTCAGGTACTTCTCTTGTTCTTCCTGAACCGGGTAGCGCCCAATCACCCGCATATGCTCCCGCCGAACAAGTTCCGTCAGGTCTGAATCGTTCAACTCCTTGCCCACATCTGCCAGTTCTTTGAACTCACCGCGTTTTTCCCTAGCCACCAGAAACGAATCCGCCACGATCATCATCATTTGCACCGTGCTTTGATCGGCCACCGACATTGCTGCATAATCGCGAACCCCACGCTCCGAGGTCACGTAACTGAATGGACTTTTCGCATTGCCAAATCCTTTATGTGAAAAAATTTCTGAGTTAAACCGCCAGAGTCGGGCAGGCGAAAAAGGAGGCGTTTTGATTTCACCGGAGAACAGTTTTTGATGATTCACCCAGTTGCCATATTCTGGCGCGAGCAGTTTTTTGCGATACGCGTCGCCAGAACCAGCCGTCAGCAACGCCCGATCGATCCACTCAATCACCGAGTTCCGTTCCGAATCACTGGGCTGCCGCTCTTCGTCCGGCGGCGGCATATCCCCTGCCGTCAACTGCTCCAGCACCTTGAGCCACAGTTCACCGGTGTTTACCCGGGTAAAATCAAAATCAACCTGATGCAGCGCCAGCTTACCCTTCTGCTTTTCCTCCCCGTGACAACGAAGGCAATGAGTCTTGAGAAATTGCCGGACCCCATCGGTCCCAACCGCCCCATCGATAGCGCGCGCTTTCGGAATCCCGACAATCAATGTCACTAAGAAAACCTGAACAACCCGCATCATCTTATTTCAGCCTAGAGAAAACATACGGAACAATCAATCAATACTCTAAGAACGCGCTCTAGAGAACCCTCGGCTGTGCGCGTGCACTTGGAACGTCCCACCTTTGCCCTACCCTGAGCCCTCGTTATTTCTTCTTGGGAAACGGGCGTAAGCCGAGGAGCATTTCGGATTTCTCAGTGAGCGGCTGGTCCGCGGCGGCGGAGTCCGTGAATTCCGCCAGGCTATCCTTGAACTGGGCGTAGACCGCCTGACGACTCTGGCTGGTATCAATCTCGACACACAAATCTTTACTTCGAAACAATTCCACCGTCGGCAAGGTTTCCGCCTTAAATGTCTCGAAGCGCATTCGGATGCTCTCAATATTGTCATCACGCCGCCCGGTGAAGTTTGCCCGCCCCAAAATGCGTTGCTCCAACACTTCATAGGGGCATTCGAGGTAAAGCATCTTGGGCAGCGCGGTCTCGCGCCCGTAAATTTCATACCACGCCTCAAGGTTGTTGAGGGAACGGGGAAATCCATCGAGGAGAAAATTGGTTTTTCCCGTTGTCCGAATAATGCGCTCCATCGCCTGTTGGAGCAACGTCACCACAATCTCATTCGGCACCAATTGGCCTGCTTCCAGACATTCATCGATCACGGCCGCACGAGGTCCGCCGCCTTGTTGGACTTCGCGGAGTAATTCGCCGGTGGAAAGATGGGTCCAGCCCAGTTGGGTTTCGGCCAGCTCACACATCGTCCCCTTGCCTGTGCCTGGGCCGCCCAATACAAAGATGACATTGGGTTCGGGACAAGACTCTCTCGGATCACTGTGATGCAGCACCACTTTGGGCGCTGGCGCGACGCCTTTTTTATAAACGTTCCATTCGCGATCCGTAGGGGGTAACGCATCGTCGCAGGTAATTTCATAGGCCAGATGGCCGTCTAAACGGGAGATACGCCAGGATCGATAACTGTTGGAATACGATAATGAAGGGCTCCGAGCCGAGGCACCGTCCGCCCGGTCCCACGCCATTTTCCCGTTCCAATAGCCCGGACTGGAGACCGTTCCTGATTCCGATTGGGCAGGAGGCGCGGTGGAAGGAACAAAGAGTCCGTCGACTTCAGGAAGTCCTGCCCCGGTTACTTCGACAAAAAGTGTGTTGGGTTCGTGTTCGTTGGAGGCGGCCATAGGATATGTTTTGATGCCTAAAAGCCCTGCACCCTACGCCTCCATTCTCAAGCGTCCAGCCATTTCAGGTGATCGTCAATAGGCTGAAGGCGAACCGGCAACCGCTCACGTCCCTTGATCGTTGCTTTTTTACAACCCCACACACTAGAGTCACCCAAATGAATCGATTCCTCTTTCCTTTGGCAGCACTATTATGCTGCGTAGTCGACCACAGTCTGCTGGGTCAAAATATAAAGGTGGAAAAAATGGGCGAAAAGCTAGCGGCTCAAGTCAACACCTTGAACCCAGATTATCTTGTCTTTTATCCAACCCCCAAAACGCCCGAGCCGTTGCCTTTGGTGATTTATCTTCATGGTGCAGGGGGAGTTGGGGATGAAATCCATAAAATCAAGGGTCAGGCAGGCCAAATTGCACGTAGCATCGCGCAAGACAAAAAAAACCCATGCCTAGTCGTAGCCCCGCAAGTTAGCCGAAAAAACCGTCAACCGGGAGGATGGATTCCAGCGCATCTAAACCTATTTCTTCGGCACCTTAAGACTTCGCTCAATTTGGATGATCATAGAATCTATCTTACCGGCAACAGCATGGGCGGGTACGGATCGTGGGCATGGGGTGGATTACATCCAGAACACTTTGCAGCCATTGCCCCCGTATCGGGAGGCATCGGCCCCGGTGGACCAAAAGATGTAACGACAGACCTCAACAAATGGGCGGCCAATCTCTCAAAGATTCCAGTATTCGCATTTGCCGGAGCAAAAGATCGCGTCGTGCCCGCGGAACGCTCTCAACGAATGATTAATGCTATTCAGAAAGCTGGAGGAAAGCAGGCACGCCTAAAATTATACCCCGAGGAAGGTCATGGAGCAGGACGCAAAGCTTTTTCGGATGCAGACTTCTATGAGTGGATGTTTTCACAGAAACGAGAGTAGTTTTTGGCTTCCTTAACCACTCGGCAAATCTGCTTATCTCGGACCGCTTGCTACATCTCGAACAGTTCAATATTATGGACTAATTGTTGCAGGAAGAATTAACAGAAATGCTGTGTTGTGGCCCGGAAACTTCACCCAACCGACTAAGAACCTTTGGTCGTTTCTGCAAGAAACTAGTGATCAGTACATCTGCCAAAAAAGCCCCCCCGCAGCATTGGAGGCGGGAGGGCTTTTGAACGGCCCCAATTTTTCTCAACCCGGGGCCCATTGTATCCGCCATCTAATATGACGTTTGGCCGTCAACCGTCAAAATAAGCTACCCAAAACGCGAAGAAGCTCCCCAAGGACGCAACCGAGAAGAGCTTCAGGCGCAACGCTGTGTTGTGTGATCGGAGTAGCCACCCAACCGACTAACAACCCTTGAGCGTCACTGTGATTAAAATCTAGCGACATTTGACCAACTGTCAAAAAAGCCCTCCCACGGCGTTGGACGCGGGAGGGCTTGGACAGGCAGCCCTCGTGACGGCGTGAGAGCAGCCTTATGTGTGATTAATTTATCGATAATGCCCCGCCCGTCAAAAGAACGCACACGATAATCTCGGCGGTCTTTTGAGAGACCCTTTGCCTATGCTTGCAGCAAGAGCCAAACACCATGGAAAAATATTGCATTTGAGTGCAGACCAGTACTTCCTGCACTCATAAGCGCAGGTATTGGAACGGCCTTGGAGTAGAGCCTGCCATCGTCCGGTGTCAGGCCCTGAATCGGAATGACGATCATCAGAATTAAACCAATGAAATATGTGCAACAACGTATTGTCACCGTGCATAGATAAATGTTCTTCAAATGGTGTGAACTGCCCTAGTTGTGGTAGAACGATTGAAGAAATACAGGAATGGCTTGATGCAACTGAGAGCAGGAAAGAGAAGATATTAGAAGAATGTGTAAAACGTTTAGATCCTATCGCATACGATTATTGGAAGGAACTTTATGATCACAAAAAAGAAGGACAATAAAACTCCCAAGGCCCGTCGCAATATTCATCAAAAACGTCTCACTCTCAAGATTCAGCCTAACGGTTGTGCGCAGGCAACTAATGCGCCAGCAGCAGTAGCGAGGACGTGCAACGACACCATTTAGCACTCTATCCTCTTTTTTGTTGATTTGCATCAAACCGCGTGGATCTCTCCCCCCCCACGGATGTCCCACCTCTTTGCTACAGTCGCCCCATGGCA
>CAJWVY010000087.1 GCA_913048135.1 uncultured Verrucomicrobiales bacterium | reverse complement strand
CGTGCGCCTTGGCTGCGGGGGCGTGTTTCGTCCACGAAGACGTGAACCGGATTTCCGGCTCGATGTGCGACGTAAATGGGCGAAATGGCACTTCCCCAATCGACGAAGGCCAGCCAACCCGCGTTGCAATGGGTGAGCACGCGCATGCCGTTCTTGATCAGCTTCACCCCGTGCCGGCCAATGGCCTGACAGTGCGCCACATCGTCATCGGCAAACTGGCGAGCGGCTTTCAAGGCAAGGCGTTGTTGTTGAGCAATCGTGTAATCGCCGGTCATGGCGGCGCGGACTTCGTTCATGGCATTCACTAAATCCACGGCCGTTGGCCGGGAGGCGGCCAAGGTATCGTAGGCGCGCAGCAGGTGCCGCGCAAAGGCGGGCTCTGTTTTGCCGGTGAAGGCGGACGCGGCCTGAGCCAACCCGAAAGCCGCCGTGGCGCCGATGGCTCCGGCACCGCGCACGGTCATGTTGGTAATGGCCCGCGCGGTTTGTTGCACGGTGCGAGTGCGAGTAAGTTCGAAGTGATGCGGCAGTTTGCGTTGCTCGATGAGCACCACCTCGTTGGTGCGAGCATCAAAGTCCACGGTGCGGTAATGCCGCCGGCGGCCGTGAACGCGAACTTTCATGAACTAATCCGTCTCGGCCTCAAGCTCAGCAATCTCTTGCTCGATGGCGGCGTAGAGATCGGTCTGGCGCAGGGGCTCTAGATCGCTGTCGCGCCGCAAGTGATCGAAGTCGCGGTAGCCACGCTGGATGGCCTTGCGCAGGGCATGTGCAGACTTGCGAAATTCCTCGGTCAGCGAAAAACTGCAGGCGAGGTTGTAATGTACGAGCGGATCTTCCGGACACAACCGCGCCAATCTGCGGTCCACCTGCAGGCCATCCTTAAAACGGCCGCGGCGAGTGTAGTCGTCGCCCAGAAGTTGGAGGGCCTCCACGTAACGCCGGTCGCGCCGAACGACGCCTTCCAGAAATTGAATCTCTATATCCAAGTCCCGCTGTTCGCGGGAAGAGAGTTTGTTGTTAGCGCTGTTTAGCTCAGCCATAACCAAGGCCCGCAGGCCGATGGAAAATTTAACGGGCCGCCGCTCACAATGCCAACAACAACTTTTTCACTTCGCGTAAGCGTGGTCCGGCTTTTTTCTTAGTTAACCGCGGGAATTTGCCGCCCAGCGAGATATAATCGCCGCCTCGCCGCAATTTCAGGCGGTCGCGATCGACGACAATCGAATTCACGCCTTTATCTGAGGCGATGACTTTCAGCTCGCCGACCAACAGCAGATGCTCCATGGCCGGCGGTAATTTACCGAAGCGGTCGCGCAATTCCTCGCCCAAGGTCCGCACCATTTCGCGGCCATTGGCCTGAGCCAACCGACGATACACATCGATGCGCTGACGAGACAGCGGGATGTAATCCATCGGAATATAAGCCGGGGCCACCTCGCAGGTGTTTTCATCGGCCGATCGTTCAGGCGCATCGGTCTCGTATTCCACCCATTCCCAGCTTTCCTCGCGAGGCACGGAAATGCTGTCGGCCGTTTTACGCGGGCGAGCGTTGGGCGCCTGTTTAGGGCCGGTGTCCTGCTCGGGACTGAGCGCCAGAAAATCAAACTTGGTTTCCACCTCCACTCGTTTCTTCACCTGCTCGCCCTTGAGCTGCGCCACGCTTTGCTTGAGCAACTGACAGTACAGTTCGAACCCGACTGCAGTGATGTGCCCGCTCTGTTCGGGCCCCAGCAAATTACCGGCCCCACGGATCTCCAAATCGCGCATGGCGATTTTGAATCCGCTGCCGAGACTGGAGTATTGCTTGATGGCACTGATGCGTTTGCGTGCGTCGGCCAGCAACGCCGCATGGCGCGGCAGCAGCACATAGGCGTACGCCTGATGTTTGTAACGACCCACGCGCCCGCGCAGCTGATAAAGATCACTGAGACCAAACCGATCGGCGCGATCAATGATGATGGTGTTGGCGTTCGGGATATCGATGCCGCTCTCGATGATCGTGGTGGAGAGCAGCACATCGGCTTCGCCGTTGATGAAGGTGGTCATCACCTCCTCCAGTTCATCGGCCTTCATCTGGCCGTGCCCCACCACAATGCGGGCCTCGGGCACGATGCCCTGCAGTTTTTTCTCCAGCGTATAAATGGTGCCCACGCGGTTGTGCAGGAAAAACACCTGACCGCCCCGATGCAGTTCGCGTTGGATGGCACGCCGGATCAGTTTCTCATCGTAATCGGCCACGATGGTTTCCACCGGCAACCGGTCGACCGGCGCGGTTTCAATGGTGCTCATATCGCGCGCGCCGGTGAGGGCGAGATAAAGCGTGCGCGGGATGGGCGTGGCGCTGAGGGTCAGCACATCCACGTGGGTGCGAAGCATTTTAAACCGCTCCTTGTGCGCGACCCCGAAGCGTTGTTCCTCATCGATCACAACCAGACCGAGGTCCTTGAATTTCACATCCGGCTGGATCAACCGATGCGTACCGATCACGATATCCACCGCGCCGGCCTCCAGTGCAGCCACGGTCTTGGCCTGTTGAGTCTTGGACCGAAACCGCGAGAGCAATTCCACGCGCACCGGATACTCAGCCATGCGTTCGGAAAAGGTGTTGAAATGCTGCTGAGCCAACACGGTGGTGGGCACTAGCACAGCGACCTGTTTGCCGTCCATCACCGCCTTGAACGCCGTACGAATGGCCACCTCGGTTTTGCCGAAACCCACGTCCCCGCAGATTAGCCGGTCCATCGGCTGATCGCCCTGCATATCCTGCTTGGCGTCGTCGATCGCCTTCATTTGGTCGTCTGTTTCCTCGTATACAAACGACGCCTCAAACTCGCGTTGCCAAGTGGTGTCCTCATCGAAGGTATGGCCGCGCTCCGTCTCGCGCACGGCCTGAATGCGCAACAGTTCCGCGGCCAAATCGCGTACAGCTTTTTCGGCCTTTTCCTTGGTCTTTTCCCAACGTTTACCGCCCAGCGCGTTGAGCGGTGGATCAGCTTTGCCTGAGCCGATGTATTTGCTGACCAAATGCGCCTCGCTCACCGGCACGTACAACTTGGGCGGCGGATTGTGCGGATCGCTCGTGGCGTACTCGATCACAATGCACTCGTGCCCGCTGTTATCCGCACCCTCTTTCGCACCGGAAAGCGGCATCACTTTCATGCCGAGATACCGCCCAATGCCGTGCTGCACGTGCACCACATAATCGCCCTCCTCCAGCTCGGTGAAGTTGATGTCGAACGCGGACTTCATCGCCGCGCCGTGCCGACCTTTCATGCGACGCGGACGCTGTACCTTGTACCGGCCAAACACCTCCGCATCGCTCACCACCACCCAGCGCCCGGGACTGTAGAGGAATCCCCGGCTCAAGGTGCCGAGCGCAATATGCAGTTTGCCACCTTCCGCTTCAAACCCGTACTCCGCCCACAACTCCTCCAGCCGTTGCTGTTCGCCCGCGTTGTTGCAGAGCACGAGCACGGTGTGATCCTGGCGACGCCAGCGGTGGAGTTGGGCAAAAAATTCGCGCCGTTGCGCATCGACAATTTGTGGATCAGCCACGCGCCCTTCCATTGGGCGGAACGCCTCCAGACTCGCCAGCTCCAGCGCCAACGCCTCCTCGCCCTCGTCCAGCTCATGCAGATCCACACGAACCAACCCGCGATCCTCCAACCGCTGGAGCAGCGTGGTCCATTCCACATGAAACCGGTCGCCCGGCGGAATCTCCATCACCTTTTGCGCCGCGGCCTCGTCCAGTGCGTCCGGATCGCAAAAGAGCACAATCGCATCCTTCGGCAAATGCTCCAGCAACGTTGCCCCGCCCGGTTCGGTCAAGCGCTTGAGCAGCCCCACCTCGCCGCCGGGCGAAAGCGTCACGTGCTCGATCTTCTCGCGCGACACTTGGCTTTGCGGATTGAAGAAGCGTAGCGACTCCAGTTCATCGCCGAAAAACTCACAACGCACCGGCCACGGTGTGGTGAAGGGAAACACATCCACTATCCCGCCGCGCAATGACAGTTCCCCACGCGAACTCACCTGCGCTTCCGGTTCGTAGCCCTGTTCCTCCAGCCACTCGATGAAATCCAACGGCTCCAGCCGGTCGCCCAATCTTAAAGTGCGCGAACGGTGCGCGATCTCCGCGGGTGGCAGCGTGCACTGCATCAACGCCGCGGGCGTCACCGTGATCACCGGCGCCGCGCCATCGGCCAAGGCCTGCAGGGTCTCCAGCCGTTCACTCAGGGCATCGGCATGCGGCAGCTTGTCCTCATGCGGCAGGACCTCCCAATCCGCATAAAACCGCGCGGGCGTATCGACGTCCAACAACCGCAGCCACGTCTCCACATCCTGTTGCAGCGTTTCCTGCTGCTTGAGCTGGGCGGTGACCAGCACCACCGTGCGGCCCGTTTCCGCGCGCAACGCCGCGGCAAGATGCGCCCAGCCGGCGGCATCAACATTGGCGCAGGACACGGCGCTGCCCGCCGCAATGCGTTTACTCAGTTCCTGGCCGAGTGCCGATGCGGAAAAACAATTAAATAAATGTGAGCGGTCACTCATTCAAGAGACACGCAAAGAAATGCTAAGTTGTCACGTCGTTATGCCTCGGTCAAGCGCTCCATTGACAAGACAATCAATTCGAATTAAACACCATGGCTGGATTTGAATTCATGAAGCTAATAGCAATTATTATCGCTACAACTGTTGTAACTGCATCTGTTACCTTCGTCGTTTCATCCGCCAACAAAGAGGTCGTGCAAGAAGAACGACGTGAGATTAGGAACGACCGTTCAAGTAAAGTTATCGCTGAATTACAAAAGCAGCTAAAGCAGGCCAAAGCCGAAGCGGGCAGAGTAGAGATAATCCAGTCCGAGATTATCGTACCTGGCGCCTCAACCAAAACCCCCGAGGCAATCCTCGATTACCTGAGCAAGCTCCCGATGGGAGAACGCAATGACAGAGGAGGTGACACTGATGAACATCGAGTATTGATTCGACAAGTCATCCGTCAGTTTGAGGAAATCACTTCGATGGGACCTGACGCTCTCCCTGCCATAGACCGTTTTCTCGACCAGGGCCTTGATCTACTGCTCTGGGAAAACACTTCACAAATTACCACACGCAACTGGGAGCGCGGACAGATATATCTTGATCCAATTTTCCCTCCCTCGTTAAGGATCGGACTTTTCAACTCCGTCCGACACATCGGTAAAAGGAACGGCACCCACATTCAAGAATGTGAGCAAATCATTCTAAAAGTACTAAGCACCACCGGCAGATCATTGGAAGTCGCGTACCTTGCACTGGTTTTGGATGATCTTTCCAAGGACCAACACACCGATGCGTACCTACAGGCAACCCACGAGCTTCTCATAGACTTCTACAATAAGAGACCCAAAACAGCCGACGGAATTCTGATGGCACAAGACGAGAGAGAAGTCTCTTATCTGGACCGACAAAACAAATGGATGCTTTGGAATATTTTAAGAAAAAACAAGGACACCACCTTTATGGATCAGGCTAAGAAGGAGTTACTATTCGAGTACAATAGAAAGGAGAAAAAAGACGGACAGGAAATTGAAGTCGCCCATACCGGCATTGACCGCTCGGTAATGGGGTACCTCACAGGAGTTCTTGGAAAAGATGCCATGCCCATTTTAAGAGATGTCTATGAAACACCGAATTTGGATGACCGAATCAGAAGCGAAATAAGAAAAACAGCGGTAAACTATGTCGGGGTAAGCGAGGATTCGAATATTATTGTTAATAGCAGAATGAACGAGGGGTTTGCACTTTTGGCCTCGCTAGATGACAAGAAGCAGGAAAAGGAAAATCGTGAACGAGGACTGCGCACCATCAGCTATTATCTGGGCAGTTTAGGCTATGGCCGAGAGGTTTCACCCGATATTATTCAACAACGCCGGCAATTTCTAAACACTCTTCGGCCACAATCTAATGATCCTGAGATACAGGCCATGATGGACAAACTGGACAAGCGTTTTGATACAATGGCTGACCCTGAGCAGGCTAAAAAGATCGATAAAAAATTTGATCCACGTGTGAAACGTTAGGACTGTTCAAGGCCTTAACCCTCTGCTTTTCTGCGCCCGTGAGTAATCCCATCATCGCTGCTCTTGATGTTCCTACTGCCAATGAAGCATTAACTCTTGCTAAAGCAATAGCCCCCGCAGTGGGTGCGTTCAAAATCGGCAAGGAACTCTTTGTAGCTGAAGGCCCTGATATTGTCCGTCGCGTACGTGATACCGGTGCCGCAGTGTTCCTCGACCTAAAATTTCACGATATTCCGAACACTGTCGCCAAGGCCGTCACCAGTGCCGCACAACAGGATGTCCAAATGCTCACTGTCCACGCCAGTGGAGGTACCGCCATGCTCCGTGCCGCACAGGAAGCTGCCGGCTCAGACGGCCCGCTGGTCCTCGGTGTGACCGTGCTCACCAGCATGGATGAACAGGACCTGACCGAATTGGGTATTCAAAAAACGCCCGCCGAACAAGTGCGTCATCTGGCTCTACTGGCCACCGCGGCCGGCCTGCGCGGGCTGGTGTGTTCGCCCCAGGAAATTGCGCCGCTGCGGGAAGTGTTACCGGCCGAAGTGCAATTGGTCACCCCCGGCATCCGCCCTGCCGGTAGTGCATCCGGCGATCAAAAACGCGTGATGACCCCCACCGACGCCATCACCGCCGGTGCCGACTGGCTCGTCATCGGACGCCCCATCTACGCCGCAGAAAACCCGCGCGAGGCTGCCGAAGCCATCCGGGAGAGTTTGGGTTAAGTCACTTTTTCCCGGCTACCACACCTGCACGGAATCGGCCTCGAAAATTTCCTCAAGCAACACGCTGTAATCGCCGTTAGGATCGACCTGAGTGAGATCCACCACACGCGTCTCGTGGCCGGCGGCTTCCTGCGCGGCGATGACCTCGGCGGCCAGCAGATCGCCTTCGCGGGAAATCATGTGAAAGACGCGGGCCATTTCAAAAACGCAGGACGCTGGCACACTCGGCGGTAAGCGCGGCAAAGGCTTCGGGTTTCATGCCGTTCTCGAGAAGTTCCTCAGGACGGATATCCTCCATCGACTCAGAATCGGGCATCACGGACACCTGCCCGCCGTTTTCACGAATCATGCCGATGAACTGTTTGAACATCCGGGCCTCCGGCAGGCTGGCGGCCTGTTCGCCCAGAGCGCGGGTGGCGGGCCCGCGCAGCACCACGTGCACGGAAACCTGATCCCAAACGCCCACACCGCCGGCCATGCGCACAGCCTCGGCCACGCGCGGGTTGATGCGCGGATCGCTGTCCACCACCACCAAAATGCGGCGTTGCGGCTTAGGACTAGCGGTGAGAATTTCCATCAGTTGAAACTAACAAACCGGTCGGTGGCGGCCATCACATCGTTGAGCATGGTGAGCCCGCCGTAGAGGGCGTTCTCGGTTTGGGGCAGCTTACGGCGTTGCGCGGCAAAGGCGCAGGCAAAGAGGCGTAGGCCGTGGCCGCGCAGGGTTTGCAGGCGTTCATCGGTCAGACCGTGCACGGCGTCATCCAGGCAATAGAGATACACCTCGTCCTGCGCATTCAAGCCAGCGGCGGCGAGCTGCAGGGCGTGATGGAAATTGGGATGCTGCGGCGCGACGGAAAGGAGGATACCTAGTTTGCGAGACGCCTGCGCCATGCGGCGAGGGTAAGGCAACGAAAGGAACGGAGTCGAGGCCGTTAGTTGATCTTTACGCCCTGTTCCCAAAGAGGCATCAGGTCCGGATCGGTGGCGGCCATTTTCTTGACGCGCTTGGAGTCGCCCACCTTGAGTGCGCGTTCCAGCCATTCACGGGCTTCGCCAAGCTCGCCGCTCTGGCATTTGTAACAGGCGAGATTATAGGGAATGGCTTCGTCATGCGGGAAACGCTTGGCCACCGGCGAGAGCGTGTCGTACGCCTCCTGAAAACGGCGCAGGTAAAACAGGCCATTGCCATGGTTGATCCAGCCCTGTGGCAGTTCGGGATTGGCCTCAATCATCTGGCGGCTGATACGCAGACAGTCCTCCCAATCCTCCATACGGTTGAGAATATGCCAACGTACCTGCAGCACGTCGTAGTGATTGTGGAACGGCTCGGAAATCAATTCCAGTTCGGCCAAGGCCGACGGCAGATCGCCCAGTTCCATCCACCCCTCTGCTCCGGACAAATAATGCGTGTCCGGCGCCTCAAGTTTCCCCATCTTCATGTTTGCCCAAAAATGCGAGAACACAGCTCAACCCAAAAAAGGTTATGTTTGGTGTGCCCTCCTTGGTCAGTTCGTGCGGCTCCCTCGCAACGTCCTTATGCATAGCAGGAGCGTTGCCAAAACCCAAGATCGGGTTATTCACCGGCTTTTTACCCAAATGACTAAAAATGCCCGACCGACCAGCGCGCAACTAACGCGCTAATCGCCGCACAGGCGCAGCAGCTCGGCTTCATCGAGGACGGGGATGGATAATTTTTCCGCCTTGGCCAGCTTGCTGCCGGCCGCTTCGCCGGCCACCAGATAATCGGTTTTCTTGCTCACGCTGCTCACCACCTTGCCGCCGGCCGCCTCGATCTTGGCCGCAGCCTCATGGCGTTTGAGATTGGGCAGCGTGCCCGTCAACACCAGCGATTTGCCAGCCAACGGCCCAGCCGCTGCCGCGTCCTGATAGAGCGCCGATTCAAAATTCAACCCCGCCTTGCGCAGCGCCCCGATCAATTGCCGATTATCCGGATCGCCAAACCACCGATGCACACTCTGCGCGATCACCTCACCCACATCATCAATGGCCACCAATTGATCTTCCGTGGCGTGCATCAGCTCATCCAAATCGCGGAAGCTCCGGCACAAGGCCTTCGCCACGCCAGCGCCCACGTGCAGGATGCCCAAGCCAAACACCAACCGCCACAGGTCACGGCTCTTGCTAACCTCTAGACCGTCCATAAAATTCTGCGCGGATTTCTCCGCCATCCGATCGAGGCTCGCCACTTCCTCCAGCTTGAGCCGGTACAATTCGCCCACGTCATACGCCAACCCGCGCGCGACAATCTGTTTCACCAGCACCTCGCCGCCACCCTCGATATCCATTGCGCCGCGCGCGCAGAAATGCTCCAGCCGGCCGCGCACCTGCGCCGGACAATCCGGATTGGCGCAGCGCCACACCACATCGTCTTCCGTCGCCTTGCTCGCTGCAGTGCCGCATTCCGGACATTTCTTTTCCAGTTCAAATGGCTCGGATTCATCCGGCCGCTTGGCCAGCACTACTTCGATCACGGCTGGGATTATCTCGCCGGCTTTCTCAATGATCACCGTGTCGCCCACGCGAATATCTTTGCGCGCGATCTCCTCTTCGTTGTGCAACGTCGCACGGCTCACGGTACTCCCAGCAATCAACACCGGTTCCAGTTCGGCCACCGGCGTCAACGCGCCCGTGCGGCCGACCTGCACGGTAATGGCCTTGAGCAAGGTCTCGGCCTGTTCGGCCGCGTACTTGTAGGCAATCGCCCAGCGCGGCGCTTTGGCGGTGGCACCGCATTGTTCCCGCAGCGCCAGCGGATTGAGTTTAATGACCGCCCCATCGGTTTCGTAATCCAACTCATGCCGATCCGCATCGAGTTCGTTGATCGACGCCACCAAATCATCATGCGTGCGCCCGGTCCAAATCCGTTCGGGCGTGGGAAAGCCCAGTTGATCCAGCCAATCGAGCACGGCCACTTGGGTGTCCGGCACCGCCGCCTCCGCGCTCACCTCGCCCAGCCCATACAGGAACACGCCAAGCGGGCGTTCGGCAACGACTTGGGGATCGAGCATCTTCAGCGAACCCGCCGCCGCATTGCGCGGATTGGCAAACGGCTCCTCGCCCTCGCCACGGCGTTTCTCATTGAGCTTCGCAAACCCCGCCTTGCTCATGAACACCTCTCCACGTACCTCGAGAATTTTGGGGATGGAACTCGCCCCTCCTCCCAACCGCAGCGGAATGCTTCGGATGGTTTTTAAATTGCCCGTGATATCATCGCCGCTCACGCCATCACCCCGTGTGGCACCGACGGCAAGCGAGCCATTTTCATAACGCAAACTCACCGCCAGTCCGTCGATCTTCGGCTCAATCGTCCAATCCAGTTCGGCCTCCGGCAGCAGCTTCTCCACGCGCGCCTGAAACTCCGCCAGCTCCCCAAAAGAATACGTGTTATCCAGGCTCATCATCGGCACCGCATGACGATGCTCAGGAAATTCACTGACGGGCTTGCCGCCGACGCGCTGGCTCGGGGAATCGGCCGTGGCCAGCTCTGGATGGGCTTCCTCGAGATCGAGTAACTCGCGATACAGCCGATCGTAATCCGGATCGCTGATCGTCGGTTCAGCCAGCACATAGTAGGCATGATCGTGCCGGCGCAATTCCTCCGCCAGCGCTGCATGGCGTTTATTCGCCTCAGCAGAACTCATGACGATTGCTGGTAATCTTCCGGCACAAAATCATCCGCGTGATACGAGCTGCGGACGAGCGGACCGCTAGCCACGTAGGTGAAGCCCATGGCCTCGGCGGTTTGCTTGTGCTCGGCAAATTTATCCGGATGAATGAACTCCACCACGGGCAGATGTTTCTTAGTGGGCTGCAGATACTGGCCCAGCGTCAGCAGGTTGCAACCGGCCGCGCGCAGATCGCCCAGAGCCTCCAGCAGTTCCTCCTCCGTCTCGCCCAAACCGAGCATGATGCCGGATTTAGTAAACGTCTCCGGCGACCGCTCCTTCACCTTGCGCAAGACGGAGAGCGACCGGTCGTAGGTGGCCACAGATCGCACCTCGGGCGTTAGGCGCCGGATGGTTTCGAGGTTGTGATTGAAAATCTCCGGACGCGCCGCCAGTACGGTATCGATCGCCGCATTGTCATCCATAAAATCTGGCGTGAGTACCTCGATCAAAATGCCCGGGTTCACCTCACGCACGCTCTGAATGACCTGTTGGAAATGCGCTGCGCCGCCATCGGGAAGATCATCCCTGGCCACCGCGGTGATCACCACGTGCCGCAGCTTCATACGGCGCGTTGCCTCGGCCACGCGCTCAGGTTCATCGGCCTCCAGCGCCATTGGCTTGCGCGTGTCCACCGCGCAAAACCCGCACGCCCGCGTGCAGCGATCGCCCGCGATCATGAAGGTCGCCGTGCCTTGGCTCCAGCATTCCCAGTGATTCGGGCACTTGGCGCTTTCGCAGACGGTATTGAGATTCAGGTCATCGATGAGATTGCGCGTGGCGAAGTACGCGCTGGCGGTGGGCAACTGCAGGCGAAACCATTCGGGCAACCGCGGTCGTTTCGGGGGCAAATTCGGTGGCTCGGCAACCGTACTCATGTATCCTTCCCCAGACCTTCCCAAAACACCACCAACTCGCGCGCGCCGAAATCCGCAAGTATTTTGCCATCCACCTCAATTACCGGCGCTAGTGTCTGGCCAGAGATTTTTTCCATATGCTCGAACGCGGCCGGATCCTCCATCACATCCACCGTCTCAAACTCAATGCCCTGGCTTTTCAGCCAGTGCTCCGCCTGGCGGCACCAGCCGCACACCGGCTTCACGTACAAAATTACTTTCTCTGGTTTATACATCACTCGTCTTCCGTCAGCACCGTGTCCTCGTGCTCATAACCCGGCGCGCAACAGCAAAGCAACCGCAAGGTGTCCACGCCGGTATTCCACAGTTTATGCCGCGCGCCCGGCGGGATGGCAATCGCGTCGCCCACGCCCACTTCGTGTTCCTCGCCCCCAATGCGTATGCGCCCGGTGCCATGCGTGATATAATATATCTCCTCGGCCGCCGGATGATAATGCTCGGTCGTCGCTCCGCCCGCCGGAATGCGCGCCTCCGCCAGGCTTTGATTGGCAATCGCCGAATTCCGATGCGCCAACAACTCCCGGATTTCCGAACCATCCTTGGTCGCAAATGCCGGTACCGAGTTAAGGTTTTGCACATCCATATAGCCGCCTACTGTTAGGTTTTCCAATCCCGAAGGCAAAATCCTTTTTCTTTCCTACCCTATATTTTACCTCAGGCTGGCGTCGGAGACAAATTCGCGCTATTTAGGAGGGATGAAACATTCGCCGGCCTTCTTAATTCTGGTGAAGGACGCCCTGAAACGGGTGACGGAAATTTCGCTTAGTGAAGCTGACGCCCGATTGACCTCAGGCGATCCAGTGGTGCTATTGGATGTGCGCGAGGAAAGCGAATGGGCAAAAGCCCATGCCAAAGACGCGCAATACCTTGGCAAAGGTGTGCTCGAACGCGACTTGGAAACTCGATTCCCGAATAAAGACACCGAGATCATCATGTATTGTGGCGGCGGCTACCGCAGCGCTCTCACCTGCGATGCCGCGCAAAAGATGGGCTACACGAATGTGAAGAGTTTGGAAAACGGCTATCGCGGTATGATCGCTGCGGATTGGCCGATGGAGAGCTAGATTTCAGGGTGAACTAGTAAATTCCTCCACCTTTAACACTAAGACTCATTTACTCTTTTTATCTCGCTTCGCAATTTGTTTGCGGAGCTTGGGCCAGTAATCCTCCCCGACCATATAGCCGATGCAATTCTTGGACCCGCAATAACAAGGATTGTCAAAGGCATCCTCAAGATCGTAATTGTAATTGTACAGGATCTCTTCGCCCTTTTTGATGTTGCGAGTTGCGATAATCCACACTCGATCATCCTCCACATCACTCTCGGCATTCACTTCACAGCCATGATTGATAAATCGCGCAGGGTTCCACGGCACTTCGCCATCGATATCAAAATGCTTGTTGATGGTGAACACGTAGGCATTACCGTCCTGAAGAGCAGCTTGAGCCTTCTTTTTGGTCAGAGGCCGACCGACGTACTCAATGATGCGCGTCCCCTTCCGTATAGGTTTTACGGCGAAAGCACCGTAATTGTGGATACTGGATTTTTTGAATTCCAGATACTTGTTTTCCACCTGCGTCTCAACTGGCATGGAGTCCATTCAATGGGCCACACCCATAGCCGGTCAAGTGACAGTTGTTAGACTTTTTGTTTGGCAACACGATCCAAACGGTTTGCAATGAAGTATGCGCTTGCTGCTACTATTGCTATTCCCGCTTAGCCTCATGGCTACTCCTCCGAACATTGTATTGATTGTCTCCGACGATCAAGGTTACCGCGATCTGGGCTGTTTTGGATCTCGGGAAATCCTGACCCCTCAGCTCGATCGTCTGGCCAAAGAGGGCACCAAGCTCACTCAGTTTTATGTCACTTGGCCGGCCTGCACGCCCTCGCGAGGCTCGCTGCTCACTGGGCGTTACCCGCAGCGTAACGGCATTTACGACATG
>CAJWVY010000086.1 GCA_913048135.1 uncultured Verrucomicrobiales bacterium | reverse complement strand
TCCAATCATTCCATAACGAGATAACCTACGCGGCCACTTGGGGCTCCTGTTGCGACAGATCTTGACTCTCCCCGATGTCCCGTTTTAGGTTGTAGAGCCTGAGCGGTGTCATCTCGTCGCGCGGGTCCGAGCGAAGCAGTTCGCCTTCGTCCATCTTGGCGAAATAACTGACCAGCTTCCAGTTGCCGCGGCGGATCGCTATTTGTCCCAGGAAGCGCCAGTACAATGCTTCGTGAGGTGATCCGGAGGTTTCTCCGTGCAGGAAGGGCAAAAGATTGACGCCATCGAGTCGCTTTTCCGGTTTTGCATCGATGCCTGCTGCCGCCAGCACCGTCGGGAAAATGTCTATTTGAATGACCGGCTCATCATACTTTCCACCGGAAGCTATCTGCCCGGGCCAGGACACAATGAAGGGCACGCGGATGCCGGCCTCGGAGGTGGAGAGCTTGCGGCCGCGCAGTTTCTGCGCCGGATTGCGGCCGGGACCGCGGCCATTATCCGAGGCGTAGATGACGAGGGTGTTGTCATCGATTTTATTCTTTTTCAGCGCATCCACAATGCGGCCGACATGGTGGTCCAATTCCTGAATCGCATCACCGTATTCGCCCCAATTGGATTTCCCCTTGAAGGGTTCGCTGACCCCGAGCGGGACGTGCAGCATGGTGTGCGGCAGGTAGAGAAAGAAAGGATGCTCCTTGTTGGCACCGATGAACTTCACGGCCTCATCGGTGTACAGGCGCGTGAGCTCGGCGGGATCGGCTGGGCGCTTGATGACCTTGCCGTTGCGGATCAGCGGCACGCCGCCTTGTTTCTCGAAATAGACGATCTCCACCGGATCCAAGTTGTGCAGCAGTCCGTAGTAATGATCGAAGCCCTGATTGCGCGGCAGGAACGGTTCGTGAAAGCCGAGGTGCCATTTGCCGATGCAGGCGGTGGCGTAGCCGTTAGCCTTGAGCAACTCGGCGAGGGTCAGTTCGTTGGGATGAATGCCGGTGGCCGAATCGGCGCGGTGCACCCAGATGTGATTGCCCACCCGGCGCGGATAACACCCGGTGAGTAGACCTGCGCGCGAGGGGCTGCAAATCGGGGCGGCCGCGTAATAATCGGTAAAGCGCATACCCTCCTTCGCTATCGCATCAATCCGCGGCGTCTTGATCTCCGTCGCACCATAACAACCGAGATCGTAATAGCCCTGATCATCAATGAGGATGAAGATGATATTCGGCTGTTTCTGCTTGGCAAAAGCGCTGAAGTTTAGGAGCAGCGCGCAAAGAATTGTGAAGACAGTTTTCATTGGGAAACGTTGGGAGGATTATGGTGTTTTCCACCGAGCGAGAGAAGTAAATGCTCACACGAATGTACCGGTGCTTCTGGGTTTACCCCGATACAGCTATTTGTTTCGCACGGGCGCGGCGTTGGTTTTGGGAAGCCACTGGGTCAGTCGGGTTTTCACTGCGGCCAGCTCGGGGCGGTCAGCGAGGTTGGTGAATTCGTTCGGGTCGGTCTGGTGATCGTACAATTGTTCCGTGCCGTTGGGGTGACGGATGTAGCGATAGCGTTGGCCGCGCACGGCGTGGTTGTCGCGGCCCCACGTGGTGACGGTTGGCCGATCCCATGGGGCCTTCGGGTTTTTCAAGAGCGGCACCAAGCTCACGCCGTCCAAATCCTTCCGCGCGGGCAGCGCGCACAATTCATTCAGGGTCGGGTACACGTCCAGCAGGTTCACCGGTCGATCGCACACACCGCCGCCGGTCGTCACGCCCGGCGCCACGATTATCAGGGGCACCCGCGTGGATTCCTCAAACAACGTGAATTTTTCCCACTGCTGCTTCTCGCCAATGTGCATCCCGTGATCGGACCACAACACAATGATCGTGTCCTTCGCGTGCGGGCTTTTGTCCAGCGCATCCAGCAGCCGGCCTACCTGCGCGTCGGCAAAGCTGATCGACGCAAGATAACCGCGCACCGCGCCGCGCCATTCGTCGTTCTTCACCATCCACTCGTGCCACGCCTTACGGATACCGCGATGGCCGGCCGGCGGTACATCGGCCAGATCGTTCTTTTTGATCTTCGGCAAAAACACTTTGTCTTCCGGGTACAATGCGAAATATTTCTCTGGCGCATACCAAGGGATGTGCGGGCGGAAAATACCGACTGCCTGAAAGAATGGCTGCGGCCGCCGCTGCATCAACTCGCCAATCGCCCAGTCCACCACTTGATGATCGGCCGTCTTGCTTTCTGGTTGCGGGTCCGGTGCCCAGTCAAAGAAATGTGGCGGCCGACCTTCGGCGCTTTTGCCAACGGCAATCGGCTTGGAATAGAGATACCCGTTGGTCGCTCGCTTGGCCTCGGTGGCCTTGGGCCAGAGCGGGTCAGGCATGGGGCGATCCGCCGCCGGCCAGTAACGATCCCACAACTTGGCTTCGTTCTGCTGCTTGCCGTAGCCGTCATTGATCCAAGAGAGACAATGGAAAATCTTTCCGCCACCGAAGGCCTCATAGCCGCCTGCGCGAAAGTGTTCGGGCAACGTCACCGCCTTGGCCAGACGCGGGCTTCGGCGCCAGTCCTGTCCGTTGTTGTAAACGCCCGAGCTGGCCGGTGCCACGCCCGTCATGATCGCCACGCGCGAGGGATTACAAGCCGGTGCCGCGCAATGCGCATTGGTGAACAACACCCCGCGCTTTGCCAGTCTATCCAGATGGGGCGTATGCACCCCGCTGCGTCCTCCCATGCAATTGACCCAATCATTCAGGTCATCAATGGCAATAAACAACACATTCGGCCGATCCGCCGCCGCAGCGAGCGGCGCCAGCATGAGCAACAAGCAGGCAAGAAATTGCATAAGTTGGATGGGAGCAGGATAGGCTATTTGGTGGCGGGAGACAACGGGGAAGCGTCCGGTGCCTGTTCGTCCAGAACGCGGCGTGTTTCGCTGACATCAATCCAGCGAATGAGCAGCAGAAACCCAACCTGTACCACGCCGGCCACGAGATAGATTTGTCCGAAATCTGGAGCTTCTCCCATCAACGAGGCCAGCTTGGTGCCACTGGTGAGGGAGAGATTGAGTAGCGCCATGTAGGCGGTGAATTGCGTGGCGGCAATCGCCGGCCAACTGACGCCCATGAAAATGGCGTACAACGAGACGGTCATCACGCCGATGCAGAACTGCTCGGCGAATGCGTACCCGATGATCATCGACCGGTTCCCCCACTGCGGTTCCAGTACGGCAAACCCGATCCAAACCATGCCGAGCGCCACAGTCGCCGCCCCGGCCACGCGCCGCGCCGAAAACAGATCTGCCAACACCCCGCCCAGCAGTGAACCACCCAAGGCAAAGAAATAACCGAGCCCCGTGATCCAGGCGGAGTAATCTTCCATCGACCATTCCAGTTTGCCGAGAATGAGGATCTTGGATACGGACGACAACAGCGTGGTGCCCGCCAACACTCCGATAGCCAGCAAGGCGGCCAAGCGGGTGGATTTCAGGGAGAAGGCGGTATTCATCGATTTGCGGATGGAGGCAAACGAAGCTGTGGCTTTCCGGGAGAGTTGTGGCACCAAGTTATTCGGATCGAGTGGTTGCCACGGAAATAGCCGTTCGCCATCGCGTTCGCGGAGAAAGAGCGGCGCACACATCACCAGCAGCATGATGCCCACCTGCAACGAGATGGCTAGGTGTAGTCCGTGCCGGGCCGTGATTACGCCCATCACCGAGCCGCCGATGATGGAGCCCAGATAACTGGCCGCCCGCATGAAGCCATTGGCCTTGCCGCGTTCCTTTTCGGGTAATAAATCCACAGCCAGGGCATCGACCGACACATCCTGCAGCGAGGCAAACACGTTGTGGATGGCAATGATCCAGACCAGTGTGGTCATGCCTTTGGAGAGATCCGGCAGAAACAGGATCAGCACGAGCGTGATGACCATCATCGATTGGGCGAGTAAAATCCACGGCCGCCGTCGGCCCAGCGCGTGTCGGGCGAAATCAAACCGGTCAATGATCGGTCCCCAAATGAATTTAAACGTCCACGGCAATTGCGCCATGAGTGTGACGCCCGCCACTTCGGCGATGGAATAGCCTTTCGATGCTAGATAAGCTGCCAAGGTGCCGGTGACGAAACCGAACGGCATACCTTGGGCAAGGTACATTAAGCAGAGCGTCAACAACCGCAGTGGCGGCGAATTCTCCAGCGAACGCGTCACGTCGCACAGGGTCGGCCCAAAGCCGCGTGCGGCCAAGCCATTTCACACTGTCCTTTTACCCAAACCGCTCTTACCTTGCGTGCGTCCCATGAGTGATGAGGTGAAACGCATCAAGGTCATTGATTCTCACACAGCCGGCGAACCGACCCGGGTGGTGGTGGAGGGATTGCCTGAGTTTGCCGGGGTGCCGGCATCACCAGCAGATTGGCGCGATTTCCTGCGCGCCCAGCATGATGCGCTCCGCACCGCCGTGGCCTGCGAACCGCGTGGGCACGAGGCGATGGTGGGCGCGTATTTGTTGGAGCCCACACAACCGGATTGCGTGGCGGGCGTCGTGTTTTTCAACAACGTCGGGTACCTGCACGGCTGCCTGCACGGGACCATTGGGGTGACGGTCACACTCGCGCACCTCGGCCGCTTGAGCGACGGCGACAATAAAATCGAAACGCCGACTGGCATTGTGACTGTGCGTCCGCCCGAGGACGGTTGGGTGACGGTGCAAAACGTGCGCAGCTGGCGTCACGCTGCTGCAGTGCCTGTGGATGTACCCGGTTGGGGCACAGTGCAGGGCGACGTGGCTTGGGGCGGTAACTGGTTTTATCTGATTGAAGCCGGAGACACCATTGAGGTGAATTTCAATAATCTCGATCAACTCACCGATTTCACCTGCGCCGTGCGTGATGCGCTGGAGGCTAATGGCATCACTGGCGCCGAAGGAGGCGAGATAGATCACATCGAAGTGTTCGGGCCGCCGGTGAATGCGGCGGCGGACAGCAAGAATTTTGTGCTGTGTCCCGGGCGCGAATACGACCGTTCGCCCTGTGGTACCGGCACCAGCGCCAAGCTCGCCTGCCTGCACGCCGCCGGCAAACTGCAGCCCGGCCAGAGCTGGCGGCAGGCGGGGATTCTCGATACGGTTTTCGAAGGCTCCGTGCAGGAAGCTCCCGAGGGCGGCGTGATCCCCACCGTGAAAGGCCGTGCCTTTGTCACCGCCGAGAACGATTTGATCCTGCATTCCAACGACCCATTTGCCGCCGGCATCGGGCAAGCCCGCTGACGTGTCCGACGCCGACTCCAGAGACCACGATGTTCTCATCATTGGCGGCGGCGTCATTGGTCTGTGCTGTGGATGGTCGCTCGCACGGGCCGGTCGCACGGTCACCATTCTTGATCGCCATCCTACGCGGCGCGAATCCTGTTCTGATGAAAATGCCGGCATGGTGGTGCCCAGCCATTTCATTCCGCTCGCCGCACCCGGCGTCATTGCGCAGGGTCTCAAGTGGATGCTCAATCCCAAGAGCCCGTTTTACCTGCGGCCGCGGCTGGATCCCGCGCTCTGGAGTTGGTGCTGGCAATTCTTCCGGCACGCCAACGCGCGGCATGTTGAGGACACCAAACAGTTGCTTGCCGATTTCAGCCTCGAAAGCCGACGCCTGTTTCTGGAGTGGGCTGAGGAATTACAATTTGATCTCACCACGCGCGGCCTGATGATGCTGTGCCGCACCGAGGCAGGGCTGGAGGACGAAGCCAAGGTAGCTGCTCTGGCCGCCGCCGTGGGTGTGAAGGCCGAAGTGTGCGATGCCGCGCGTGTGCGTGAGCTGGATCCGGATGCGCAGATGGACGTGGCCGGTGCCGTATGGTTTGCACAGGATTGTCATCTCGATCCGCTGGATTTTCTCGAAGCCCTCCGCACGGCCATTCGCGCCAAGGGCGGCCGGTTTCTCGAAGGCGAATGCGCCGAGTTCAACCGTCAAGGCGACCGCCTGACCGGTATTCGCACCACGGCCGGCGAAACGCTCAATGCCGAGCACGTTATTCTGGCCGGTGGCGCATGGACACCCGAGCTCACGCGTCAACTTAGCCTACGCATTCCCATGCAGGGCGGCAAAGGGTACTCGCTCACGCTGCGCGAGCCGGCCGAGTTGCCGCGCCTTTGTTCGTTGCTCAAGGAAGCGCGCGTCGCCGTCACGCCGATGGGCAACAAGCTTCGGGTCGGCGGCACGATGGAAATTTGTGGTACCGACCTTTCGATCAACCGCACCCGCCTGCAGGGCATCATCGAGGGCTTCTGTGAATTCTTCCCCGCCTTCAGCCCGGACGACTTCAACGGCATCGAGCCGTGGTCCGGCCTACGCCCCTGCACGCCCGATGGGCTCCCCTGCATCGGCCCCATCCCCGGCACACAAAACGCAACCGTCGCCACCGGCCACAATATGCTCGGCCTCAGCCTCGGCCCCGTCACCGGCGAACTGGTTGCGGCTCAACTCACAGGCCAACTTTCCGCCGCCTTCGACGCCCAGCGCTTGGATCCGCGGCGGTTTGCGTAAAAGGGGCTTGAGAACTTTGGCGTCCGGCCACACGCTTGGTCACGCATGAAAACGTGGATTCGAATTTATCTGAGTGCAGCCGTTCTGTTGGGAACGCTGTCGGTTTGGGCGGACGGGTTTGCCGTTGAGAAAACCAAGGCCGGGGTGACCGTGAAGTATGATGGGAAGCTGTTTACGCGGTATGTGATTGGCCAGTCGAACAAGCCCTTTTTGTGGCCGGTGATCGGGCCGAGCGGGGATGAGGTGACGCGGGCGTTTCCGATGGAAAAGCGCGAGGGCGAACGACATGATCATCCGCACCATCGATCCGTATGGTTCGGCCACCAGGGCACGGCTGGATTTGATACCTGGCATGAACCGGCCAGTGGCCGCCGCACGAATCTCGGCAGTACCGTGCATCGTGAGTTTGTGAAGGTGAAAGGCGGCGACACGGCGGTGATCGTGACGCGCAATGATTATGTGGGCGACGGCAAGAAACTGTTGGCCGATGAACGTACGCATGAGTTCCGTGTGGAGAATGGCCATCGCATCATTGATGTGACGATCAAGTTCACGGCTGAACACGGAGACTGCAAATTGTCCGATCAAAAAGATTCCGGCTTTAGCGTGCGCGTGGCAACGAGTATGGACGTGGATAGCAAGAAAGGCGGCCGCGTGATTAACAGTAACGGTATCACCGACAAGGCCGCTTGGGGCAAGCGCGCAGAGTGGGTGGATTATCATGGGCCGGTCAACGGCAAGACCGTCGGCGTGGCGATCCTGAATCACCCCAGCAGTTTCCGGCATCCCACACCGTGGCACGTGCGCACCTATGGTCTTTTCACTGCCAACCCCTTTGGCCTGCGCAGCCTTGGCCAAGGTAAGGACAGCAGTTTTACGCTCAAGAAAGGCGAGAGTATTACCTTGCGCCATCGGGTGATCTTCCATCTCGGCGACGAAAAAGCCGCCAAGATTGCCGAGGCGTATAAGGCCTACGCGTTGGAGAAATAATGCGGGTTCTTGGCCTGTTTGTCTTATGTGTTGCTGCATCGCTTCAGGCAGCAGTTTCGGGGGATTCACAGATTCGCGCCAAGGCGGGCCCTTCTGAAATAGTTATCACCACCACGAGTCGATTGGCGGGGGCCATTCATTCACTGACATGGAACGGCCGTGAATTCATTGACAGTGCCGATCACGGGCGACAACTGCAATCGGCTTCGAATTTTGATGTAGGTTCTCAGTTCATCCCCGAAACTTTTAACCCCACCGAAGCGGGTTCGCGGATTGATGGTGTTGGGCCGAATAGCACGAGTGTTCTACATGCGTTGACGGCCAAGGGGAACGTTTTGAGCACGGAGAATCAAATGGCGTTTTGGTTGCAGCCGGGTGAAAAATCTTTTGGCAATTTGGCAAAAAATACCACTGCCTTATCTAACCATCTCCTTAAAAAAAGAGTCACGATCGGGATGCATGGTTTGCCTCATGCGATCGGTTACGACGTAACGTTTACAGTTCCAAAGAGAGAACATCACCGGTACGCCCAATTCGAAGCAGTGACAGGCTATATGCCACCGGCCTTTTCCAAGTTTTGGACTTATGATCCTACGAAAAAGAAATTACTGTCTTTGTCTGATGGTCCCGGAGAGCAATCCCTTCCGGTGATATTTTCTACACTGGATAGGCAGCATGCCATGGGTGTGTGGTCTCCCGCACAGCCTTCGAAGGGTTTCGAGCGGGCAGGGTATGGACGCTTTCGGTTTAAGGAGGAAAAGGTGGTTAAATGGAATTGTGTGTTCCGAGAAACTCATCCAACTGGGGTTCCTGCACGGGATTACTCTTATCGATGTTACGTGTTGGTTGGGTCTTTAAAGAATGTAACGGATACCATCAACGCGTTACATCAACGATCCCCGCCCATCGACAAAGATAAGAATTGAAACTGAGACTGAGTTTCAATAAGCTTTCACTGAATGACTGATTCGCGACATTTGGGGCAATTGACGGCGGGCGAAGTGGCGGCTGTGGGCGGTATGGATTTGCCGGAAACCGCCGCTGGGCGTTTGCGGGAGATGGGGTTCCTGACCGGGGCTTCGGTCCGGATGGTGCGGCGGGCGCCGTTGGGTTGTCCGATTGAGTTTGAGGTGGGCGGCGCGCGGTTGGCACTGCGGCAGGCGGATGCGGCCCAAATCTTCGTGCAGTAATTTTCTTCCGATGTCTTCTGATCGTACATTCGCTCTCGTGGGTAATCCCAATACGGGCAAGACCACGCTCTTTAATGCCCTGACTGGCCTGCGCCAGAAGGTTGCCAATTACCCCGGTGTGACGGTTGAGAAAAAGGTCGGCACGGGCCGGGATCGGCATGGTGCGGCGTTTACGGTGATAGATTTGCCCGGCGCCTATTCGCTCGATGCCAAGTCGCCGGATGAAGAAGTGACGCGCGCCGTGTTGCGCGGCGAACGGCCCGACACGCCGCAGCCGGATGCAGTGATTTGCCTGGTGGATGCCGTCAATCTTGAACGGCACTTTTATTTGGCCACGCAGGTGATGGAGCTGGGCCTGCCGGTGATTGTGGTGATCAACAAAACTGACGAGGCCGAGGAGCGCGGCATCACCATTGCAGCAAAGAGACTGGAGGAACGCCTCGGTGTGTCGGTCGTGCCCATGCAGGCCAACGAACGCGTGGGTATGGAGGCATTGCAGGTGGCGCTCAGCGCGAGTGATTTAGCTCAACCTCAATGGACAGCCGTGGAAGACGGCGATCCTGCCACGCGTTATACGGCGATCGAAACATTACTCGAAGGAACAGTTGCCCGCAGCGAGGAAGACCGCCAGACGCCCAGCGATAAATGGGATCGCGTACTGGTCCATCCGATCCTCGGTTGGGTGGTGCTGCTTAGTATTGTGGGCGGCTTATTTTTTACGTTGTTCAGCTTGGCGGGCTATCCAATGGATCTCATTGATGGCACCTTTGGCTGGCTGGGCGAACAGGTCGAGGCGCGCATGGCCGAGGGCGATTTGCGCGCGCTCATCACCGAGGGCATCATTGGTGGCGTGGGCGGTGTGGTGATTTTTCTGCCGCAAATTCTCATCCTGTTTTTCTTCATTGGGCTCATGGAAAACACCGGTTATTTGGCTCGTGTGTCCTTCATGATGGATCGTTTGATGTCCGGTGTGGGATTGAATGGTAAAGCATTTGTGCCGGTACTGAGTTCCTATGCCTGCGCTATACCAGGCATTATGGCCACGCGCACTATGGAAAGTGCGCGCGATCGACTCATTACTACGCTCATCGCTCCAATTACGAGTTGCTCAGCCCGCTTGCCGGTTTATGTGATGCTGATCGCACTCATGCTGCCTGTGGGAACGGCCGGACAAAAAGCTTTGGTGATGATTGGGTTATACGTATTGAGTATCATCGGAGTCTACACATTTGCTTGGGTGTTTAATCGCACTTTGGAAAAATCGGAAAAGACACTGATGGTCCTTGAATTGCCCTCCTATCAAAGACCCAGTTGGCGGGAGATCACGCTGCAAATGTATGAGCGCGGCAAAATTTTTCTACGGCGGGCGGGTACAGTTATTCTGGGTCTTTCCATTGTACTCTGGGCGATGACAACCTATCCGAAAAGCGATTCAGAGGATGGTAGTGAGCAGTTGGCATATAGCGCTGCAGGTCGTTTGGGCAAAACCATTGAGCCGGTGATTGAGCCGTTAGGCTATGACTGGAAAATGGGGATCGGACTGGTCGCCTCCTTTGCTGCCCGCGAGGTATTTGTGAGCACCATGTCTATTATATATCTTGGAGAGGAAGCAGAGGAGGATTCCGTTCGAGACCGAATGGCTGAAGAAACACGTGCTGACGGAAAGCCGGCATATGATGTGCGCACCTGCTTAAGTCTACTTGTCTTTTATGTGTTCGCCATGCAATGCCTCAGCACGGTGGCGGTGACGCGCCGGGAAACCAACAGCTGGCGCTGGGCGATTCTGCAGGTTGTGTATCTGACCGGCTTTGCCTACCTCGCCGCACTGGCTACCTATCAAATCGGCGGCTTCTTCCTGTCATGAGCGACTGGCAATCATGGGCAGCCCCAGCCGTGGTGATCGTCACCGTGGCCATCCTCCTCTGGCGTAATTTAAGACCGGCTAAAGAGGCCAGCTGCGATGAGGAATGTGATTGCGGGAAGAAAGAGTGATCAGCATTTTTCAGGATTGGTGTTTCCAGAACACACATTGATCTCAATGGTGGAATGCACCACGCCCAAATGATCAGGGATCAATTCCTTATAGTGCCGGGCATCGCGGGGGTGGTGTGTTACAAGAGCAAGAGCGACTGAATATTTTCCGGGGCCGATTGCCCAAACATGAAGGTCGCAAATCTGGTTGTCATGCACAGATTCAATTTTCTCCCGAATGGCTTGGGAGATTTCGCGAGGTGCTTCGTAATCCAATAGCACTTTGCTGGACTGGCGGATCAATCCCCAAGCCCAGCTTGTCACCAAAATGGCCCCCAGAATACCCATGCAGGGGTCCATCCAATTCCAGCCTAGATATTTTCCGGCCAGCAACGCGCCGATGGCGAGTATTGATGTCAGGGCATCGGCTAATACGTGTAAATAAGCCGACCGAAGATTGTGGTCGTGTTGTGAATGGTCCTTATTCTCGAATCCGTGACTGTGGTCGTGAGAGTGGTCATGACTATGAGAATGGCTATGGCCGGAATTACCGCCTGTGCTCAAAAGGAATACGCTCGCACCGTTTACCAGCAACCCGATTATGGCTACAAAGATTGCTGAATTGAATTCGATTCCAACCGGATTCCAGAACCGTTCTACACTTTCCCAAGCCATCAACAGGGCGAACCCCAACAATAAGATGGCTCCGGTAAAACCTGCCAGCGAATTGATTTTTCCGGTGCCAAAACTGAACGCCGGATTGGCGGCATTTCGGCGAGCGTATGAGTATGCAAAAGCAGCGATTCCTAACGCGGCAGTATGCGAAGCCATATGCAAGCCATCGGCCAAGAGGGCCATGGAACCAAACATTATGCCGCAAATGATTTCCACGACCATGGTGGTGGCCGTTAGGGCGATTACCCATTTGGTGCGCCGTTCCCCTTCTTGAGGCTGGTCTTGCCCGAAAACATGATCGTGTTGCCATGATTCGATGGAATGACTGTGCATTGGCTTATGTTATTCTATAGTTCAGTGTGATTCAATATCAGCGCTGATAAACGGTATCATTCTAAGCTCTCGAAAATGTAATCCGACACAAGGCACAGACAGTGATAGCGCTGTCAAGGATGGCGTCCTTGAGCGGTTTTGCTTGTTTGTGCGGGCGGCGGGCGGGAGGATGACGGCGTGAAACGGGTGCTGTTGTTTTCGTTGATGATGCTCTCGCTGGCCGTGCAGGCGGCGAAGAAGCCGAACATTCTATTTGCCTTTGCCGATGACTGGGGGCGCTACGCGAGCGCGTATGCGAAGGTGGACGGGCGGCCGTCGCCGAATGACGTGGTGCGCACGCCGCACTTCGATCGCGTGGCGCGCGAGGGTGTGTTGTTCAAGAACGCGTTTGTGACGGCGCCTTCGTGTACGCCGTGTCGGAGTTCGTTGCTGAGTGGGCAGTATTTTTACCGGACCGGAAGGGCGGCGATTTTGCAGGGGGCGGTGTGGGATGACAAAATTCCGAGCTTCCCGTTGTTGCTACGTGATTCGGGGTATCACATCGGAGAGACCTACAAGGTGTGGACGCCCGGCACGCCGCGGGATGCCCCGTTCGGCGCGGGTAAGCACGGCTTTGAAAAGGCCGGTGGCCGCTTCAATGGATTTTCGCAAAACGTCTCGCGCATGGTCAATGACGGTCAAAGCGTGAAGGCCGCGAAGCAGGTGCTCTACGACGAGGTGAGCGCGAACTTCGAATCGTTCCTTAAGGCGCGGCCGGCGGACAAGCCGTTTTGTTATTGGTTCGGGCCGACGTTAGTGCATCGCAAATGGATTCAGGGCTCGGGCAAAAAGTTGTGGGGCATTGATCCGGATTCGCTGAAGGGCAAGCTGCCGGGCATGCTGCCGGATGTGCCGATTGTGCGTGAGGATTTCGCGGATTACCTCGGCGAAGTGCAGGCCTTCGACCACGCGCTCGGGTTGATTCTCAAGCGGCTGGAGCAACTGGGCGAGCTGGATAACACCATCGTGGTGGTGAGCGGCGATCACGGTGCACCGGGATTTCCGGGTGGCAAATGTAATTTGTACGACTTCGGCACCGCCGTGCCGCTGGCCGTGTGGTGGCCGGGCAAGCCGGGCGGGCGTGTGCTGGAAGATTATGTGAACCTTATGGACCTCGCGCCGACGTTCCTCGAACTCGGCGGCGTGAAACCGCCCAAGGTGATGACCGGCCGCAGTCTGGTGCCGGTGTTGGAATCGAAACAACAGGGGTTGGTGGATGCCAAGCGCAACTGGGTCATTACCGGCCGCGAACGTCACGTTGCCCGTGCCCGCGCCGATCTGCTCGGTTACCCGCAACGCGCCCTGCGTACGCCGGAGTTTTTATACATCATCAACTTCAAACCTGACCGCTGGCCGATGGGCGATCCGTATCATCTCAAGGCCGACAAACAGCCCGACTTCAACACGCTGGCCAACAACACCTTTGTGACCTTTGGCGATCTCGATGCCAGCCCGACCAAGGCATGGCTCATGCAGCAGGTGGATGTGCCAAAGTGGAAGTGGCATTACGATTACGCCTTCGGCCGGCGCCCGCGCATTGAGCTGTATGATCTGAAGAACGATCCCGATCAGCTCAAGAACGTCGCCGGTCAGTCGCAGTTTGTCGCCGCGCAAAAGCAGCTGCACGGGCGGTTGATGGCCGAATTGAAGCGGACGGGTGATCCGCGCGTAAGCGGT
>CAJWVY010000085.1 GCA_913048135.1 uncultured Verrucomicrobiales bacterium | reverse complement strand
TCATGCGCAAAACCCTAAAGACACCCCTCCCCCCCGTCAACGGCCCCGCTTGGCCAAGCGCTTGGCTATCTCAATGCGGCGACGATTGCATCTCCGATTTGTGATGTACTCGCGGTTCCGCCCATATCGGGTGGCAGCACTGTTCCCTCTTCGACTACTGCCAAGACTGCGTTGCGGATCGACTCGGCCTCGACCGCTTGGCCAAGGTGATCCAGCATCATCGCAGCGGACAGGATCGCTGCCATCGGGTTGGCCAAGCTCTGGCCCGCGATATCCGGTGCGCTGCCGTGTACCGGTTCAAACATGGACGGATGTTCCCCGGTCGGGTTGATGTTGCCGCTGGCTGCCAAACCGATGCTGCCGGTGATGATCGCCGCCAAGTCGGAGAGGATGTCGCCAAAGAGATTGCTGCCCACCACCACGCCAAAGTCGCCCGGTCGTCGGACAAATTCCATCGCGGCCGCATCGACGAGCAGCGACCTCGCTGGGACGTCCGAAAACTCGGCTGCAATCCGGTCAAACGCACGGTCCCAAATCACCATCCCAAATCCTTGCGCGTTGGACTTTGTGATGGAGGTGACCGGTTTTTTACTGCCACGCTCGCGGGCCAGTTCAAACGCGTAGCGAATCACCCGCTCACAGCCCTGACGTGTGAATACACCGGCTTGCACCCCCATCTCGTTCGACTGGTTTTTGAACTGGATTCCACCGACGTTGGCGTATTCGCCCTCGGTGTTTTCGCGGACGATGGTGATATCGATATCCCACGGGCCGGCCGAGCGGAGTGGAGATTCAATCCCCGGAAACAGCGTGTTTGGCCGCAGGCAAACGTACTGATCAAACCGACGCCGGATCGGCAGCAACAACTCGTTGAGCGTGATGTGGTCGTGAATCTCAGGATGCCCAACCGCGCCAAGGTAGATGGCATCAAACTCAGCCAAGGTCTCAAGCGCCGAAGCCGGTATCATGGCGCCAGTCTCAAAATAATGATTTGAGCCCCAGGGAAATTCGGTAAATTCCAAGCCAAGGCCGGTACGATCGGCGACCGCACGCAAAACCTTCAGCCCTTCCTCAACGACCTCAACCCCAATCCCATCCCCACGGATAACCGCGATTTGAATCGTTTGGCTGCTCAATTCTTTTTCGGTTTACGGGGTGTATTTCGACGGGCGTTGCCGACCAGTTGCGGCCCGTTGTCCGGCGGCATGGATTTGTGCCACGCGATGCAGGCTTCACTAAACTTACGTACCAGCTCGGGGTGCGTGGCTGCGATGTTGTACTTTTCACCGCGGTCGTTCGTCATGTCGTACAACTCCGGCTCGGCACCGTCGAATTCGCAGAGGAACTTCCACTTTCCATCCCGCACGGCAAGGTCGGGCAGATCGTTGTCCCCGTAATAGGCGTCTCGATCCGGCGGGCGGCGAAAGAAGATCGGAGCCTTCCGCGAGGCCTCACTTTTCCCCAACAAAATGTCCGAGACAGATTCGCCGTCATACGTCGCGCCTTTCGTGTGGGGGGTTCGGGTGATATCCAGCAACGTCGGCACCAGATCGATCGCCGAGAAAACGGACTTGCGATTGATTCGGTTTTTCGGCTTCACCAAACCCGGCCCCCAAGCAACCAGCGACGAGCGAACGCCGCCTTCGTACAGATGCGTTTTGTATCCGCGAAACGGACCAGCCACACCGGCGCCAAGCTCCGGCCCGTTGTCGGAACACACCAACACGATCGTGTTGTCGCGCAGCGAAGGGGTTTTTTGGATGTGGTTGAACAGTTTGCCCAACTGCTCGTCCATCGCCTCCAAAACAGAAAGGTACAGCTCGCGTTTGTTGTTACCCCACTTGGCCACCGGCGGCCAAAACGGACTGTGCACGTCATCCGGCCAGAGGTTGATGTAAAATGGTTTCCCGCGCTTGGCCGCCTGATCGATAAACGGGATCGCCTCGTCGACAAACCCGCGCGTGATCACCGAGCGCTGCACCCAGCGCACCCCTTGGCCAATCCGCTCAGCATTTGCCCAGATCCGCCCCGGCTTGGCCGGATCCTGACCCGGCTTGAGCGTGAGCGGCAGTAGCTTTGGCCCCATGCCCTCGAAGTTTGTCAGCGATGCGTCAAAGCCGTACGCCGTGATCGGCGGTGCGTCGTCAACATCCCGCTGCCCCCCCATGTGCCATTTGCCAAAATGCCCGGTCGCGTAGCCGTTCTGCTGCAGTGAACGCGCCAGCATCGGCGCCTTGGGATCAAGCCACTGCGCCATGCCCCGTTGGTTATTGTGTTTGCGATTGCTGAGGTACGATGTGATGCGCCAACGCTGCGGGTATTGCCCGGTCGAAATCGCCGTGCGCGACGGAGAGCAGATCGGCGAGTTCACATAAAACTGCTCGAACCGGATTCCCTCCTTGGCCAAGCGATCGATGTGGGGCGTTTTCGCTGCTTGATTTCCGAAGCAGGAAAAATCCCCCCAACCCATGTCGTCAATAAACACCAGCACAACATTCGGCTTGGCAGCTCCCAATGTCGCTTGCAGGACGAAAACACTTACCAACGTGATCCAGTACTTCATGGCTTGCCCTCTGATGCCCCAATTCCAGCCGCATGGCGAGCCGATTTGACTTCGAGCGAATTGCTCAGGCCAAGCGCTATCAAGCTATCAACTTAGGCGACAATTTCGTGAAGGACGTTTCCGAAGACGTCGGTCAGGCGTACGTCGCGACTAT
Source organism: uncultured Verrucomicrobiales bacterium (assembly GCA_913048135.1). Taxonomy (GTDB): domain Bacteria; phylum Verrucomicrobiota; class Verrucomicrobiia; order Limisphaerales; family UBA1100; genus UBA1100. Next base: position 10,729 of record CAJWVY010000085.1, on the reverse strand, counting down.
TGTGGCGGAAGGTGAGCCGCTCGTGGTCGAGTCCCAAAAGATGCAACACGGTGGCGTGGATGTCATGAATGTGGGCTGGGTTTTGGACGGCGTGCATCCCCAGTTCGTCGGTGGCCCCATAGCTCATGCCGCGCTTCAGACCACCGCCCGCCATCCATAGCGTGAAGCCCTTGTGATGATGCCCACGCCCAATTTTCGATTCGCGGTTGGCCTCCTCAAACGGCGTGCGACCAAACTCGGTCGCCCAGATGATCAGCGTTTCGTCGAGCATCCCACGAGATTTGAGGTCGGTGATCAACGCCGAGATGCCTTGGTCGGTGCGGGCCGCATTGCTGCGATGATTCCCGATCAGGCCGCCTCGATTCCCGTGGGCGTCCCATTGCCGCCCGGTCGCTCCGTCGATAATCTCGACAAATCGCACGCCGGACTCGACCAACCGCCTCGCCGTCAAACAATGCCGCGAAAACAGATTATCGCCGTACAACTCCCGCACGCTTTTGGATTCGCGATTCAAATCAAACACCTCCCCGGCCGACGTCTGTAATTTGAACGCCATCTCGAGCGCCTCAATCCGGGCCGTCAGCTCCGGCTGCGTCGGATAACGGTCGCGGTGCAATCGGTTCAGCCGGTTCAGTGCTGCCAACTGCCCGGCCTGTTCCTCGATCGACAACCCGTCACGGGGCGTCAGATGCGGGAACGGAGACTTGCCCTTTTCGACCTGCGCGACTGCGGCCTGATGGCGTCCGGGCAACATGCCTTGTTGGAAGACCTCATCGCCTGCCGTGCTCACGCCGTCCTTCATCACCACGTACGCCGGCAGATCGGCGCGTTCGCTGCCGAGGCCGTAGGTCACCCATGAGCCCATGCTCGGGAAGCCGGCAAGCTGATGGCCGGTGTGCCAGATGATTTCGCCGACCGAATGGATCGCCGAATCGGTGTGCACGCCCTTGAGAAAAGTGATCTCGTCCACCACCGTCGCCAATCGTGGATAAATCTCGCTCACCCACGCGCCGCATTGGCCGTGTTGTTTGAAATCAAACACCGGCGGCAGGATCTGGCAGTTCTCCACCGTTTTTTCTGGATTAAAACCCTGTAGATCATCCTTGCTGAAAATCTCCGAGGCCTTTTTGCCGGCCCATTGCTTGAGCTTCGGCTTGTGATCAAACGTCTCGAGATGACTCGCCCCGCCGCACATGAACACCATGATCACATTCTTCGCGCGCGGCCGATGATGCCCTGGTCGCGGCAGCAACGCCCCTTGCGCCTCCAACGTCAGCATCTCGTTCAACGCCAACCCACCCAGACTCAGTTGCCCGAGAAACTGTCGGCGATCGATGTGCAATGAGTCGTTCATCAGTTCACGTAAATCATCTCGTTCAGACCCAGGATCAAGTGACAGTAGTGGCGCAGGGCTTCGGGAGTTTCCGCCCCCAACAATTGTAAGCCGATCTTCAATTCCTCCGCGCGCGGCGGGCGGGACAAGGTTAGCCGATATAACCGTTGCACCTGCGCCGCGGGTTCTTCGCCAGCCTCGGATTGCACGCGCTTGGCCAGATGACCAGCGAGATCCCAAACCAGCGGTGCGTTTAGGGCGAAGAGCGCGCCATTGGGTGTGGCGCCGGTGGTGCGCGCGCCGACGCTCTGCGAGTAGTCCGGCGGATCAAACAGACTCAGAGTCGGATGTTTCGCCGAACGATGCGCCTGCAAATAAATCGACCGCCGCCAGCTCTTCGGTTCATCGCGCACCTGCTGCCGCGCGTGCCCGATCGAGATGCTCGGGCCGTACAGATCCGGATTCAACACACCCGCCACCGCCAGCAGCGAATCCCGAATCGCCTCGGCCTCTAGCCGATTCGGACGCCAGTGCCAGAGCAGGGTGTTCTCGGCATCAACCTTCAACGGCGCGATGTCCGCCGTGCCCGCCTGCCGATACACGGCGCTGGTGACCATGAGCCGGTGCATCGGCTTGAGCCGCCAACCGCCCTCGATGAGGCGGCGCGCAAGGTAATCCAGCAACAACGGATGCGTCGGGCGCGTGCCGAGGTTCCCAAAATCATTCGGCGTGCGCACCAGGCCCTGCCCGAAGTGATGATGCCACAGTCGGTTGACAATCACGCGCGCGAGTAATTCGCCCGCCCCTTGCTCGGGATCCGTTAGCCAATTACCTAGGGCGGCCAACTCGTTTTTTCCGTGAAGCCACTCCGCATCCTTCTTGCGGTTCAGCACCTTAAGAAAACCCGGCCGCACCGTCTGCTTGGGCGAACGCCAACTCCCTTTGCCAAGCACTCTCGGCTCATTAATCTCCAATGGAATTGTCTTACGTTTAGCCTTGGGCGTTTCCTTCACCTGATCCCAAAACGTCGCGGTGAGCTGATAATATTCCTCGGTCGACATCGGATCCACCGGATGATCATGGCACCGGGCGCAGCCGAAGCTGATCCCCAGAAACGCCACGCCGGTCGTCGCCACCATATCGTCCAACCGATGAAACTGTTTATCGTTCGGATTCGCATTATCCTGCAGCCGCGTACCCAGATGAATGAACTGCCCCAGCTCCTTATTTTTTTCGTCCGGCACAAAATGGAACCGAACGAATTGATCGAACGGCACATCTTCATTGAGCGCCCGGATCACCGCATCGCGAAAGCGCCATGCGTTAGACCGCGGCTTGTCATCGTTCACCGTCAGCTCCCCACTGCTTTCACCAAAACGCACGACATCCAGCCAATGCCGGCCCCAGCGCTCGCCGTAAGCGGGTTTTTCAAGCAACCGCTCCACCAGTCGCTCGTAGGCCTTGGGTTCCTTATCGGCTATGAACCGGTTGATCTCATTTACCGTGGGCGGCAGGCCGGTGAGGCCGAGGGTCAACCGGCGGATCAAGGTATAGCGGTCAGCTTCAGGCTGGGGCTTGAGTTTTTTGGAACGCAACTTGGCGAGAATGAAGGCATCGATGGGCGTGCGAGCCCATGCATCCTCTTCTTGAGGCACAGCCGGTGCAGTCAACCTTTCCAGACTCCATAGCTTGGGCTTGTCCTCTGCGGATGCCGTGAAGGTGAGGCCGAAAAGCAGGATGAAAGGCAACGAGCGCATGCTAGTTACTTCTTAGCTGCGCGGCTGTTGTGTTGAGGGTTTTGCCCACGCATAGGCCACGGCCTTTTGGCTAGGCCTTTGGAATTGGTCTTGATGGCATAGAGTTTTTTGTCAAATGACCCGACGTAAACCGTGCCATCAGGTCCGATGGCGGGGGAGGAGAGCACCACAGCTCCCGTTTCAAATTCCCATAGCTTGACCCCAGTCTTGCCATTGATGGCATAGAGCTTTTTGTCCAATGACCCGACGTAAACCGTGCCATCCGATCCGATTGCGGGAGAGGACATCACATAACCTTTCGTTTCAAATTCCCATAGCTTGACCCCAGTCTTGCCATTAATGGCATAGAGTTTTTTGTCCCATGATCCAACATAAACCGTGCCATCAGAGCCGATGGCGGGGGAGGAGTCCACCAAATCTCCCGTTTCAAATTCCCAGAGCTTGCCCCCAGTCTCACCATCGATGGCATAGAGCTTGGCGTCCAATGACCCGACGTAAACGGTGCCATCAGAGCCGATGGCGGGGGAAGAAGCCACACGACCTCCCGTTTTAAATTCCCAGAGGACGGTGCCGGGTTTCTTCTTGTCTGCACCCGCCAAAGGCAGACACAAACACAAAGCCAACAAAGCTATGAAGTTAGGTTTCATATATGGAACGGAGAATGCCTAAGCCTTATACCTCAGACAAGTGGCAATTGGTAATCCTCATTAATTAAGAATATGAGTCGCCCCGCACCGCCTGTCGCCCGTATAAACCGCTACCGTGAGATTGCAAACCACCTTCACCCCAGCCGATTTCGAGGCACTGGCTCAGACGGATTTATCCGAAACCAGCTGTGTCGTGTTCGATATCCTGCGGGCCACCACCAGCATGGTGACGGCGCTGGGCAATGGCGCGGAACGTATCCGGCCGGTAGCCACCATTGATGAGGCTCTAGCGGCCAAGGCCGAATATCCAGAGGCGTTGCTGTGCGGCGAACGGCATGGCCGACGCATTACCGCCGAGCAAACCGGCGGCTCCGATTTCGTTCTGGGCAATTCACCTCGCGAATACACCGCTGATCAGGTCGCCGGCAAAACCCTCATTACCACCACTACCAACGGAACCCGCGCCCTACGTGCCTGTCTTAAGGCCCGCGAAACGCTCGTCGGAAGCTTCCTGAATCTTCAGGCTACCATTAATCATCTGCAACACACCCGCCCCGGGCGGCTTGTGTTGGTCTGCGGCGGTACGTTTGAAGAAGCGGCATTTGAGGACACCCTCGCTGCCGGCGCCATTGCCGACGCGGTTTGGGATCAGTTTGAGGCTGTCGCCATCGAGGATTCCGCCCAGATCGCGCGTGCCGTGTGGCAGGCGCATGGCGATACTTTAGGCGACTCCATTCAACACGCACTCAATGCCCGCCGCCTGCTGGCTGTGCCGGAACTGGCGGCCGACGTCGATTGTTGTCTTCAGCGGGATATCTTCGACCGGATCGTCCGACTTGATGGCGACGGTTGGGTCCATTGAATTGGCCGGGTCCAACACCGGACTCGCCAACATGATGTGGTTGATACTGTCCCGACCGGACTGGACGGTGGCGTTAAGGCCGTCGAAGCCGGCGGTGTCGAGCAACATGCGGTAACGTTGCGGGGAGTAGTAATGGGCCTGATATCCAACGTACCGGCCGGAGAGTGAGTAGCCGGCGGGTGTGAAACAATCGGTGACCAGTTTGCCGGTTGATTTCAGATTCTCCCTTAGCCAGCGCAGGTGTTGGAGTGTGGCCGGTTTGGGGAACCAACTCGAGAGGCCGACAAAGAGCGCGAGGTCGAACGGTCCTTTGGCCGCGCAGTCATTCCGGAACTGGGTCTTACTGAGGTTGCCTTGTCGGAATTCAAACTGAATACCCAGCTTGGCCGCCAGGGTGCTTAACTCAGGTGCCAGTACCCCATGCGGATCAAGATCGGCTGCGATGAGTTTGACCTTTTTCATGAGTGCCGGAGCGCGGTGAGCGATATTTTCCAGCGGCTCGAACAGATCGTAGGCAAAGCCGCTCGGTGCGGTGAACACCGTAACCTGATCCTGCGAACGTAACCGTTGTTCCAGTTCGAGCTCAACGTTTTGCTTGAGCAACTGGAGTCGGTCGTACACCGCACGGTGCAGGGGGTAGCCTTGGAAGATGCGTTCGCCTAGCCCGACTTCCTCGGGTTTATGATCATAGATCTCCTTCATCACACCGCCGGAATAGCCTTCCTTGAGAAAGCGTTGGCCGGGTTTGGAGATGGGAAAGAACGGTTCGCGCCAGGCGCCATTGAAAAAGCGTGGGATGAAGTAGCCGAACACGTAACGCGGATTAAACACCTTTTTCCAAATGCCACCCTCGGCGAGCTGGGTTTCGGTGGTGCCAAGCGGCCGGGCGTCTTGGCGTTTTGCCTTCTGCGCGAGGAGATGCGTGCGAAGCGCCTTGAGCGCCGTCCGCAAGGCTTCACCAGGTCGCTTGCCGTTGACGTCGATGGTGATCACCGAGTCCTCGCCCTTCACGCGGCGCATGGTTTCCAGAGCGATTTGATAACGGCCGTGGGTCTGAGCCAAATCATCGGAGTTCTCGTGCCGGTCAATTTGCAGGCCGCGACTGTGGATGCGTTCCAACGCCACCTTGGGGTCGAGCTTCAGCAGGATCACCACATCCGGCAGCCATACACTGTGCAGACCCAACGCGCGCGTGGCCCGATGCAGCCAACGGCCGGGCCGAAGATTCGGCAGACGCGCGGCAGTCGCCTCGGGCACCGGTTGGCCGTCCAGCACGTAGTTCAATACGGCAGCCAAATCCTCCGGGCTTGGCTCGTAGGTTTGTTCCACTTCACTGGCGGGATAAAGATAGTTTGCGGCCCGGCCCATGGTGGAGAGGAGCGTGTTGCCGTCGCTCACTACGCAGTCTAGCGACCACTTGGATTCCATCCGGCGCGCGGCGGCGTCCTGCGCCATCATCTGTGGCACTTTTAGGAACGGATAAATGCGTCGATGATTGGTGAATTTTTTGGCCCAGCGCTTGAGCAGGGTGGAAATGCGGGCGGTAAAGGGCAGGCCATCCGGAGTGAACCCAGAGGTTAAATGATCCTCATCAGGGGTGTTCACCACATACGTTTCTCCGGCGCCGCCGGCCTGCAGTTGATATTCGGCGGCGAGCAACATCGGCAGCGAGGCGGCGAAGGTCGATTTGCCGCTGCCATCTATGCCAATCACGCTCACATGCAGGGCTTGGGTGTGTTTCTTTTTCATGTCATTCATCCTTTTCAGTTAGTCAAATTATTCGGATAGGTTTGGTTGGAAATTTTTGCCGGTTATAAACGGCAACGTACCGGCCATGCGCAGTGTCAGCTGGGCGGCCTCCAATGGATCTTCGTCGATAAAGAAAGGCATGCGCTCCCCATTTGTTACGCGCAGGGTAACGGGCGTGTCGGCAGTGATCCGGAAAATCTTGGCCTCTCTCGCCAGTGCTTTCGCGCGTGGCACAAGGCTCAGTGCCTGCAGTCGGCTGCGGTAGGGAATGAGATGGAGCGATAGAGCGGGATCTTCCACTGCCAATCCCGGCCGAAACGGTAATGCACCCAGTGGAAAATTCATCAGGGCTCCGGCAAGGACGCGAAAAGATTCAGTGTGGTCACCTTGTTGCACTTCGATCTCCGGTAACGTTTGTGGGTTCCAAGCTGCGCGGCTGCATAAGCCGGCTAGACACAGGCCGTACTCCACATTCGTCAACCGCTCGATGCCCACACTTTTGGCCGTGAAGTGGTGCAGATGCGGATGATTGGTGTGATACGTTTCTAACGCCTGTGGCACTCGGCCGAATAAACCGAACCCACCTAACGTGGCGCCGTACACTGTGCTGGTCGGGTTGGTGCCCTGATCCAAATCACAGCCAATGACGCAGCATTCCACGACGGCCTTGCGCAGCAGTTGCGCGGCAAGATCCTCCACCCCTTCCATCGGATCCTTGGACATTCCCAACTGGCGTGCGATCACATTGCCGGAACCCATTCGCAAAGCACCGAGACGTAGATTTTGGTTGGGTTTTTCGATGCCCACTCCCTCAATCACTGCCCGCAAGGTGCCGCCGCCACCACCCGCGATAATCACTGCGTCTTCAGGATGGCGGTGGGAAAATGCCCACGCTGAATTCTGTATGGCCTCGTGCCCGTTAGCCCGGTGGAGCTTTATATGGTGTTCGTGCCCTAAACGCTTTCGCAGTATCTCGGCAAGGTTTCGCCCCAGCGCGAGCGTGTTACCCGTGCCGGCTGCAGCGTTGATGGCGAGTAGAATGTTCATGCTCTTGCGCTGAACCCACTCTATCGCCAAAGCTCATCTAGCCGTTAATCGATAAAAAAAGAGCCAGTATTGACTGGCTCAATGAGGGAAAGCTCGCCTGGTATTCTGGCTTAAGGCGCGAGCCGCTCCCAAATCATCCGGAACGTGGGTGAGTATTTTTCCGGTTCGGTTATGAGGGCGGCTTGGATTTCGGTGGGGGTGGCCCAGCGGCCGGCGTCGATTTCCTCGGCGTTCAATTCAAAGGGCCCTTCGGAGTCGGTCATGAACACGGTCACAAATTCCATGCCGTTTTCCGGGCGGGCCTCGAGCTTGAAGAGTTCTTCAAGCGGTTCCTCGACCAGCAGACCGATCTCCTCCATCAACTCACGTTCGGCGGCCACCGCGTAGCTTTCGCCGGCATCCACATGGCCGCTGCAGGAATTGTCCCATACCCCAGGATGGTTGTCCTTCGATTGGGAACGTAGTTGAAGGAAGACTTGGCCGACCTTATTGAACACCAGCACATGGGCGGCCCGATGTCGCAGTCCTTGCGAGTGCACTAGGCTGCGGGGCTGTTGATCAATGATCTCATCGTGCTCGTTGACGACGTCAAAGATGTCCTCAGCGGGATTCATTTTTTACCACAGAGACACAGAGAGGGTGGAGAGAATATAATCACTGTGGTTAAACATCATGCAACTCCTTCGCAAGGGCCACAAATTGCTCTAGGGTTACTTTCTCTGCGCGAATTTTGGAGTCCAGATCGACGGCGGCGAAGGCGGCGTCGAGTTGATCCTCAGGCCAGCCGCCTTTGAGGTTTTTGCGCATCATCTTGCGGCGTTGGCTGAAGGCGCGTTTTACCACAGCGGTGAAAGGCTTATGCAGAGCATCGGGGTATAGAGGATCGGGACGTCGATCAAGCGTGAGGCAGGCGGAATCCACGCGGGGTTCGGGAAAGAAACAGTGCGGAGAGATTTTGAAAATTTCCTTCACCTCATACCGACAGGCGACGAGCAGGGTGAGTTTGCTGTATTCGCGCGTGGCATGACAGGCGGCGAGCCGTTGGCCAACTTCCCATTGCACGGTGACGACCAGTCGCTGTGGTCCGCGTGGCATAGCGGCAAGATCCACTAGCAACGGGGAAGCGACGTTGTAGGGTAGATTTGAGACCAGCTTCCAGTCGCTCCAATCGACCTCGGTGTTCCTGAAATATTTTAATGCATCGGCATGAATGAGTCGGAGCTTTTCCGTGGCGCCAAATCGTTCGGACAAATGCGCGTGCAGGCGCTTGTCCATTTCGATGGCGGTAAGTTGATCGACGGCCGCCAACAAATGTTCCGTGAGAGCGCCGAGGCCGGGGCCGATCTCCAACGCCTGATCGGCAGGGTGCAGATCGGCAGCCTTGGCGATGCGGCGCAGGACATTTTGGTCGTGCAATAGGTTCTGGCCGAGCGCTTTGGAAAGGCGCACGGATTCCTCGTCCAAGGTGCTGCGAATTTCGTTTCGGTTCATGACATCACCTTTTGCAGCGTCGCGAGGGTGCGTTCGAGTTGTTTCTCAGTGATAGTCAGGGGCGGCGAAAAGGCGATCACCTGACCGTGTTCCCCGGCAGGCAACAGGATGTAGCCGCGCTGCAACATGGTCTTCACTGCGGCCATCACGCGCGGTCCATCGCTGGGGTTGAAGGCTAAGCCGGCCATTAAACCGCGGCCGATATAGCGTGCGCCTTCAATCGGGTAACGTTGGTACAGCTTTTCAAATTTTTTCCCGAGTCGGCGCGTTTTGGTAATGAGTTTTTTCTCTTTCAACTCCTTAATCTGCGCCAGCGCCATCGCGCAGCCAACTGGATGCCCGAGGTAAGTGCTGGTGTGGATGGCTTCGCCTTCGCTGGCGGGCCAGGCGCGATCCATCACCGCGGCACGGCCCACGCAGGCGCTGAGCGGGAAGCCGTTGGTGAGCGCTTTTCCTAGGCAGATAAGGTCCGGATAAAATTGCGATGAATCGCAGGCGAACCATTCGCCGGTGCGGCCGAAGCCGGTGTAGATTTCATCGCAGATCAGCAGCGCATGATGTGATTTACACAGGGTCTTTAGATCGCCCAAAAACCGTAGCGGCGGCACCCGCAAACCGGCTCGGCCCTGAATGGGTTCCATGAGCACGGCGCCGATGGAATGCTTTTGAAATAGCTTTTCCAGATGCGCGAGGGTCTCGGCGCGGGCGGCTTCTGTCTCAGGGAACTGCGCGAAGCGACTAAACTTGCCGAGCTGTTTGCGGAAAGGTTTATGGAACATCGCGCGATGCGTGGTGTTCAACGCGCCGTACCCAAGGCCGTGGTAGGCACCTTCAAAGGCGATCACGCCCGGTTTATCGGTGGCGAGCAGGGCGGTCTTCAGTGCGGCCTCCACGGCTTCAAAACCGGAGTTGCAAAAAATGGTTTTCGCATGGCGCGGCGGGATCTCGTGCGGTAGGCAGTGATTATGCACCTGTTGAAACTCCTTTTTGGCCCAGCGCTCGAAGGTGAGCTTGGAGAGCGCGCGGGCCAGTTCGCCCTTAAGCGGATGCGGATGTACATCGCCCATCGCGTGCGGCAGTTTGGCGAACTGCGCTTGGGCGGCTTGGGTGACGCGCGGATTCGCATGGCCAGTGGCGGCGACCGCGAAGGCGCCGGTCAGGTCGAGATATTTTTTGCCGTCCGTATCCCACACATGCACGCCCTTGGCACGCTCCCAGACAATCGGCCACGCGCCGTCCTCCGCCAAGTGCGTTACGTTGCGGCTTTCGTACGTGCTGAGGAGCTTGAGGTGCGGGTTCATCAAACGCCCTTTTGATCGGCCGGCCAAATATGTTTGTGTTGTTGGAGTTGGAACCGGACGGGAAGGCGATCGGCAGTGATGGCCTCGGCCAGTTCGCGGCGGGTAAGGGGAGTATGATCGACGGGAACAGACTTGAGCACGTCGCTTTGCTGATCGGCCTCCAATGGGTTGACCCACGAGAATAGTACCTCGCATTTGCCGAAGAGCTGGCGGAGTTGAGTCTTGGCCCAGTCGTAATCTTCGCGCGTGCCGATCACGCATTTAACCTCGTCCGAGGCGCGGAGGTGATGGAGGTTGGCCGGCAGGTTGCGATCGCTCTCGCCGCTGCTGGGGCATTTGAGATCGACGATGCGATGGACGCGCTCGACGATGACGACGCCGAGGACGAGGCGGACGATGCGGTTGCCAAGGTGTTCGAGGAGCTCGCGATCGAGGCGACCGGAGACATGGCGAGCGCCAGCACGGCGAAAGTGGAAACGGCGCAGGAGGCGCAGAAGGACGAGGAGGAGGATGAGGACATGAAGGCGATGGAGCAGCGGCTC
>CAJWVY010000084.1 GCA_913048135.1 uncultured Verrucomicrobiales bacterium | reverse complement strand
CGTAGAAGCTGGTGAACTTCATGCCCTGCTTGGCCATGGCATCCAGCCGCGGCGTGCGGATATCGGGCGAACCGAAACAGCCGATATCCTGATAGCCCTGATCATCCGTGAAGATGATGACGAAGTTGGGCCGGTCCGCCGCCTGAACAAGTCCGGCGAATATGAGGAACGCGGCCACAAGACCGGGAATGGGGATCTTCATGATGCTATTTCTTGAGGATCGATCGCCGGTAAGTTACTTGGCGTTTTTGGCGCCGTTCGCATAGCGGCGCCAGTGGGCATTAATCTCCTTAGCGTCGATGGCGCCGGCTTTCACGAGAAATCGGTACTGCGATACGTACGGAGCGCCCGGCTTGATCGTGAAGCGATCCACCACGGCGGGGGCGAAGCAGAAGTAAGGCTTGGCGGGATGCAACCGCACAGGTTGCGGGGCGCGAAAATTGCCGGGGTGGCCGAAGATGGCGACCGAGGCATCTTGGTCGTCCAGCTTGCCGCCGAGTGCCACCCAGTTAGGGCGAGTATGATTGCCTTCAAGGCGGCCTTTGCCTTCGCTGGTCAGGAAACGGAAGCCGGCCGGTGCGGCGCCGGGATCGTCCTTCTCCTTCAGCCATTCCGCCCGTCCACGAAAGGCCATGCCGCCGTAGTGGTATTTCTCCAGAACAAACGGCTTGTCTGTTGCGCAGTGTTGTACGCTTTTGAGATCGAAGAGAAAATGATCCTCGGGTGTGCGATGGACGGTGACCGTCCAGGTTTCATGCAGGGCGTCCGTGCCTCCGACCACGAAGGCATGCTCCACGCTGAAAGAGACCCGATCCGTTCCCTGCTTCATGCCTAGAACTTTCCGATGCTCAATCGTGCCCATCTGTCTGGCCTGATTCCAGAAGTCCGTATTCTTACCGTCGAACTTTGACTTGGTCCAGGCGAAGAACAGGGCATGTTGATGGGCGTGATCAGCGGGAAAATCGCCAGTAACCTCCTGACCGCTGGGGCTAAAGACCGGATGAATGTAGCCACTACGCCGGTAGACCGGAGCCACGCCTTCGGGCACGGGCCTCTCGGTTTTCACGTATTCCAGCACGGGCTTTTTGCCCAGCGTGACGCGGATTATGTCCTTGGTTTGTGTCAGCTTCAGATCCGCCCCTAGCGCCGGAAATGCCATTAGGCAAAGCAAGGCGAGGGAATAAAACGCCACGCGCATCCAGCGCCGGTTTGGGGTCTTGTGCTGAATCATCAATTCCTATCGGTTTAACTCCCGCGCCTAAAACTTCCGGTACTTGCCTTCGAGCATCGGGTTGGCGGCGGCGAGGTTGGGGACGTGCATTTTCTTGGCATCCCATTGCAGGCGTTTGCCGGGGAACTGGCAGGCCACCACGCCGAGGCAAAGCGATTCGGCCAAGGGGCCGGCGTAGTCGAAGCCGGCGAGGGTCTTGTCCTTGCCTTCAATGGCGTCGAGGAATTGGGTGTAATGGTTTACGTTTTCGAATTCCTTCTTGTTCACGTCCTTCAGCACGGAGTCCGGATAAAAGGTCGGCGTGTTGCAATGGGGCAGGACCATGCGGCCGCCTTCGCCGACGTAGAGGGCGCCCTGCTTGGGCAGCTTGTCGCCGTTGGGCAGTTGAAGATCGGGGTTGCCGTCATGGCGCGGGGCGCCTTCGCCGTCCCACCAGGTGAAGGTGAAATCGTCGGTGGTATATTTCGTGGGCTTGAAGCCGTAGTGCACCTTGTTTTTCTCGGCGTGGCCAAAGCCGTTGGGCGCGCGGCATTCGGCCTCGACCCAGAGCGGGTCGGTGAGGTCGAGCGATTTGAAGGGCGTATCAAAAATATGGATGCCCATGTCGCCCAATGTGCCGCAACCGTAATCGAGGATCTTGCGCCATTGGCCGGGGTGATAAACTTTCTCTGTGAAATGGCGTTGAGGCGCGGTGCCCAGCCAGAGATTCCAATCGAGCGTTTCGGGGATGGGCGATTCCTCGGCGTAAGGTTTGCCGTCGTAACCCCAGTTCTTGAACGACCACACGTAGACCTTTTTGATCTTACCAATGATGCCGGCCTTGATGTGGTGGCGGGTAAACCGGTAAGGCGCGCGGGATTGATTCTGGATGCCCATCTGGGTGGTGAGCTTTTTCTCAGCGGCAAACTCCGCCAACTTGCGTGCCTCGGTGAGCTTGTGAGTGAGCGGCTTCTGCGTGTAGACGTGCTTGCCCAGCTTCATCGCCGCCATGGTGGCCGGGTAATGCGTGTGGTCCGGCGTGGAGATGGACACCACGTCGACCTTGTCGCCCAGCTTCTCGAGCATCTCACGGTAGTCCTGGAAAAATTTCGCGCTCTTGTGCTTGGAAAGCCACGAGGCGGCATTGCCGCGGGCGCTATCCACATCACAAAAGCCAACGGCCTGCACATGCTCGTGATTGAGCAGCTGACCGGTATCCACGCGGCCCTTGCCGCCGGTGCCAATGTGGGCGGTGCAAATCCGGCCATTGGGCGAGTTGGCCCGCAACCCGGAAGGCAGCACGAAAAAGCTGCTGACGGCGGCGGATGTTTTAACGAAATCTCTGCGGGATAATTTGTTCATGGCGTAAAAAATGGATGCCGGAGTATAAGGCCGGCATTGGGGTTTGTCGATGGGATAGGTTGCGCATCTCATCCTAACAAATACGAACCCACCCACGAAAACGTCGCGTAGCGACCGGGCATAGGTAGCCGTGGGTTTCAACCCACGGAATCTGGTGAGGCACAACCGGCGTCGCGTCAGCGACCGCTCAACCTCTCGGTGGCGAACCATTGAGCGGTCGCTGACGCGACGCTCTACGAGGCCCGCGCAAACATCCGTGGGTTGACACGGCTATTTTTGAGTGGTCGCTACGCGACTTACTCGCTCGTGCCGGTGGGGCGGATGTTTTTGCGGAACTCGGTTTCGAAGGCGGCAAGCTGTTTGCGGAGGCGGGTGGCGATGTCGGGATGTTGTTCCACGAGGTTCTTCTGTTCGCCGGGGTCGTCGTGGAGGTTGAAGAGTTCCTGCTGGGTGGTCTTGCTCTTCTTGGGGCGGACGTTCCGGTATTTCCATGGGCCGGCGCGGAGGCCGTGGAAGGTGCGGCCGCGCAGGTAGTAGACGGCGTCGTGGGGCGACCGGGCGTCGGGCGCGCTGGTCAGCAGAGGGGCGATGTTCTTACCGTCGAGGATGCGGTCGGCGGGCGGCTGGCCGCCGGCCAGTCGGACGAGCGTGGGGAGGAGGTCCATCACGGTGGCGGGTTCGTCGCTCTTTTGGTTGGCGGGAATCCGGCCCGGCCAGCGGGCGATGAAGGGTACGCGCACGCCGCCTTCGCGGGTGTCGCCCTTGCTTCCGCTGAAGGGTGTGGCTCGGCCGCCGAACTTGAGGTTGGGGCCGTTGTCCGAGGTGAAAATTACGAGGGTGTTTTTCTCCAGGCCGAATTGTTTCAACGCCTTCAGGATTTTGCCCGTGCTCCAGTCGAGTTCCTGGATGACGTCGCCGTAGAGTCCGCGCTGGCTGGAGCCGACGAACTTCTCCGAGGCGTGCAGGGGGATGTGCGGCATGTTGTGGGGCAGGTAGACGAAGAAGGGTTTGCCGGCGTCGCGGCTTTGCTTGATGAAGGCGATGGTCTCCTCGGTGTAGCGGCGGGTCAGCCGGGGCTGGTCGGCGGGCACTTCGATGACGACGTTGTTCCGCACCAGCGGGCACTTGGCCTGTTCCATCTTGAGGATGCTCTCGCGGGTGTAGCCTTCGCGCCAGACACAGTCCTTGGCGTACTGTTTGATTTTGGGGTCGAAGGTCTGGCTGTTGGAGGCGGGCGTGCCGAACCAGTAGTCGAAACCATGGTTGAGGGGCTGGAACTTGTCTTGGTTGCCGAGGTGCCACTTGCCGATGAGAGCCGTGGCGTAGCCCTGCGCCCGCATCAGCTCGGGCAGAGTGGTTTCGTCCGGATTCAGTCCGTGCGTGTTGCGCGGGAACATGACGCCGCCGATGCCGACGCGTTGCGGAATGCACCCGGTCATCAAGGCGGCCCGGGTCGGCGAGCACACGGCCGAGACGTAGAAGCTGGTGAGGCTCACGCCCTCCTTGGCCATCCGGTCCAAGTGCGGCGTGGCGATGTCCTTCGCGCCGAAGCAACCGATGTCCGCATAGCCGAGGTCGTCAGCGAGGATGACGAGGACGTTGGGTTTTTCCTTTGCCGGTAGCGATGCGGAAACAACGAAACATCCCCAAACCAGCAAGAGCCATAGGGTTTGGTGGGGTGAATTTCGCATGATGCGGAAGCAGCTTAACGGCAAGGTTGAGGGAAATCAATTGCATCGAATGGCGGTCGCGCGGAGACTCCGGCGCGACATGCGGTTGAATGGATTTAATTTGGTGGTGGCGGTTCTGCTGCTGTGCGCGCATGGCGCGCGGGCGGAGCGGCCGAATGTGTTGTTTCTGGCGATTGACGACCTGAACACGTGGCTTCTGGGTGATCCGGCGCGGTACGCGGGCAAAGTGGTGGCGCCGAACATTCGGCGGTTTGCCGAAAGCGGCGTGGTGTTTCAGCGCGCGTACACAGCCAGCCCGGTGTGTTCGCCGAGCCGCACGGCGTTGTTTTCCGGCGTGGCCCCGTGGCAATCGGGTCTGTACCAAAACGGCGTGCAAACCGAGAAGAGCGCGGCGCTGGCGCAGGCGACCTTCCTGCCCCGGCTCTTCAAGGAGGCCGGCTATTCATTGGCGTCCTTCGGCAAGATCACGCACGGCTGGGGCGATCGGCAGGTGTGGGATGTGCATCAGCCGCACCGGCGCGATCCTGCGCCGCCCAACGCCCCCTTGACCGCCAGCGGCCGCGGCGAACAGGACTGGGGCCCGACGCATTTGCCGGAAGCCAAAATGGGCGACACCCAATATGCCGAGGCAGCCATTCGCCAACTGCAGCAGCCTCATGACCGGCCGTTCCTGATTGCCTGCGGATTATTTCACCCGCACATGCCGTGGTATGTGCCGCAGAAATATTTTGATCTGTTCCCGCTGGAGGACGTGAAGCTGCCCAAGATTCTCCCGACCGATCTCGAGGACCTGCCGCCGCTCGGTCGTGCCGTGGGCGAGCGCAAGCGCAAGTACGTGGAAACCGTGATCGCCAATCGCGAACACCGCAAGGCCGTGCAGGCGTACCTCGCCACCACCGCCTATGCCGATGCGCAGATGGGCCGCGTGTTGGATGCGTTGGAGAAAAGCCCGCACCGCGACAACACGATCGTGATCCTGATCAGCGATCACGGGTTTCATCTCGGCGAGAAACAGCACTGGCAGAAAAGCTCGCTCTGGGAAGAGGCCACGCATTGTCTACTGATGGCCCGTGTGCCGGGCGTCACCCGTGCCGGTGGGAAATCCAAACGTTGTGTTTCGTTGCAGGACCTGTACCCGACCCTCACCGAACTCTGCGATCTCAAGGCGCCGCCCAAGCTGGCCGGCCGTTCCCTCGTGCCGCTCCTGAAAAACCCCAAGGCACCGTGGGCCAGCACCGCGCTCACCGCGTATGATGATCAATACCTCTCCCTGCGCACCGAACAGTTCCGCTACATCCGCTACCGCACCGATCAGGAGGAACTCTACGACATCGCCAAGGACCCGCGCGAATGGACCAATCTCGCCGGCGATCCCCAGCACGCCGCCACCCTGCGCCAACTCCGCGCCGCCGTGCCCCCCTTCGACACCATGGCCAAACCCCTTCCGCGCAAGCAGCGTAGGAAATGAGGCCGCGTTAGTTCGATTCCTACTTCGACCGCAGCCCCGCCGTGTTCACGGCGATTACTCGATAGGCTCTTTTGGTGAGCGTGATGGTGTCTTTCGCGGTGAATTCCATTTTGGCCAGCGGCACGGTCGGGGTGTCGCTGTATTGTAGGCCTTGAAAGAGCGGGCGGCCGAAGCGGTTGCTCGGCTGTTCGGGTACGGTGGCGATGGTGCGGCTGCCTTGAACAATGATGAAATGGGAAATGCCGCTTTCCAAATCAGCTTCAGCAGTCCAGGTCAGCGTGCGGCCGGTCCACTTCACGTTCTTGGGCGCGGGCGGGGGCGTGGTGTCGATCACCTTGGTGTCCCTTACGTACTGCATCCATTTTTGGGCAATGGCCTTGTTGGGCAGCCAGGTGCCCTTGTGGTTCTCGCCGATAAACGCCGCAGCGGGTACAGCCGTGACATCGAGTAACGGAGCGAGCCAAGCGCCCTGCCTGGGCATGGGCTTGAGCGGTTGACCGGGCTGGGCGGGCAGGCGCGCGGTGAGGCAGGTGTCGAGCCACGGGATGGCGAGGTAGCGTTGGTTGCCGCATTCGTGGGCGGAAAGCGGATCAATCGCCATGCCGAGCAGACCGCCTCGACCGCGGATGGTCTTAAAAAAAGTTTCGTTCATGGGCCACACACGGGCGAAGCGGCCGGTCTTGACGGTGACGCCTTCCTTGGTGCCGGGGTTGCACATCATCGGCACGCCGAGCGCCGCCTTGGGCAGGGTGTGCGGCTTGATAGTGGGCCGATCGGGATTGGCCGCGAGGAAGGGCACGCCGGAGCGCAGCCAGGCGGCGGCCACGCGCTCGGGATGCAGCATCACCATGCCGCCGGCCCAATGTCCGCCGCCGCTGTGGCCCCAGAGCGCCCACGGCACGGTGGCCAGTTCGGCGTGTCCGCTGAGTTTGCCCAGCTCAACGAGCGCTTCCTGAAAGGCCTTGCTGGAGCCATTGCGCGGATCGCACCACATTTGGCAATCGGCCTTTTGCGGTTGCTCGTATGAAGGGGCCAGCAGGGCGCAGTCGTGTTTCCTGGCAAGCGCCTGCCAATGCAGATCGAACGCGCCGGTCTGGCCGGATTTACACGAGCCTTCGCCACAGCCGTGCTGATGCACCACCACGCCGCGTAGTTGCTTCACGCCGGCAGGAATCCAGACCGTGTATTGCACGGGAAAAATCAATTCGCCCGGTTTGGCGGAAGCCTCGAACCGTACGCGATAGTACGGCGGCTTCACCTCCGGCGGATTATCGTACGGCGCCTTTTGGGCGGGGAGCGTGACCGTAAGGGCGAGCAGAATCAGGATGGCGTGGCGCAGATTCATGATGAAGGCACCAGTGTCGGATGGGCACGAGGCAGGGTCAATGGGGAAAACCGCCTGCGGGCTTGATTCGCGGAAGGGATCGGGCACACTGCGCGCATGTACTCCAAGCTTTTGGGTGTGTTGTTGTGGGCCGGGTTGGCCGGCGGGACTATAGCGGAGCCGATTTTGAAACCGCTGTTTAACGGCAAGGATCTTTCCGGCTGGAAGGTGCCCGCGGGCAATGACGCGGCCGGCTGGTATAAGGCGGTTGATGGCGTCTTGAAAATTCAAAGCGGACCTAAGAAGAAGGGCTCAGTGCTGTGGACGGAAAAGGCGTACGGCAATTTCATGATGGAGCTTGAGTTCCGCTTTGGTGAAGGCGTGGTGGACAGCGGCGTGCACGTGCGCAACAAAGACCAGATTCAGATCGGCATCAGCGGCTCACTCAAGCGCGACATGACCTGCTCGCCCTACATCCCCGGCAAGGGCTATCCGGTGGAGGCCAAGAATATTAAGAAGCTGCTGAAGGCAAAGGATTGGAACCAGATGCGCATCCAGGCCATCGGCAAGGAATACACCGTGTGGTTGCAGGGCGAAAAGGTGATGACCTACAAGAGCGACTCGGCCATCCCGGAAGGCCCCATCGGCATTCAACTGCACGGCAACCGCAACATGGCGATCGACTTCCGCAAGCTCGGCATTCTCCAACTCAAATAATCTGATTTAAAAAATGAAAACCATCCATATCGCACTCGCTCTCTTCCTGCAATTGGCCGCCTTCGCCGTGGCCGGTCCGCTGGTTTATGAGGGCACCGAAGGGCCCGGCAAGGGCAAACACATCGTCTTCATCGCCAGCGACCACGAATATCGCGGCGAGGAAACCTGCCCGGCCATCGCGCGCATCCTAGCCAAGCGCTATGGCTTCAAGTGCACCGTGCTCTTTGGGCTCGATGAAAACGGCCACATCAAGGCGGGTTCCTCGGATGTCCCCGGCATCGAGGCGCTCAGGGATGCGGACATGATGTTTCTCTTCCTGCGTTTTCTGGCGCCGAACGATGCATGGATGAAGCAATTCACCGCGTACCTCGATCGCGGCGGCCCCGTGCTTGGTTTGCGCACCACCACGCATGCTTTTAACGGCCTTAAGGGCAAGTACGCCTATTACAACTTCAATTCGCGCGACGAGAAGTATGACTGGGGTTTTGGGCGTCAGGTACTCGGTGAAACGTGGCGGCCGCGCGAAGGAGCAGGCCATTACGGGAAAAATCACAAGTTCAGCACACGCATGTTTGCGGTGCCGGAACATAAGAAGCATCCGGTGATGCGCGGCGTTAAAGACATGCACGCCCTAGCCGGTGCCTACAGCGCTGTGCCGATTGAAGGCTCCGTAATCCTCGGCAAAAACCAGGTACTCGATTCCATGAAACCCGACGGTAAACCGTTGGCCGACAAGCCGCCCAGCCCGAGCATTTGGGTGCGCGAATACACCTCGGCTAAGGGCAAGAAAGGCCGCGTGTTTGCAAGCACACAGGGTGGTTCGGAAGATATCATCAGCGAAGGCGTGCGCCGCTGCATCATTAATGGCGTCTTCTGGTGCATGGGCATGGAGAAGGAAATTAAGGCGGACATGAACGTCGATTTCGTCGGCCCGTATCAACCCACGCCTTTTTCCTTCAATGGCGAAGCGCAAAACGTGAAGCCCGCCGACCTCGCCGGCTGGGAAAGTCCAATCATGCCCAAGGGTGAAAAGCACAAGCCAAAGCGCACTGTAAAACGCAACTAGTTTAACAATATGAGTGAACCAAAAATGAATCGCCGCACGGCGATCAAGGCAACCGCCGCGGCCAGTGCCGGGGCATTGGTGATATCCAAGGAATTCCTCAAGGCAGAGGAGGCCGCCCAGCCGTTCGGGCCGGACTTTCCGCGGCTGGAATCCCTGACCACCGGCGAGTGGTGGACGCGTCCGGGCAACAACGGCAAGCCGGCACCGAAAGGCCGCAAGGGCGCGCCGCCGAGCATGAATGTGCCACGTGATCAGGTGGTGGCGTTCGCCATGTACACGCACCAAAACGGCGTGCTGAAACTCTCCGCGCAGTTGTTTCCGCTGATGCCTGGCGAAAAACGCGAGGCGCGTTTGGAACTAATGTTACCCGGCCAAAAATGGAGCGTGGCGGCCAAGGCGGAAGTGCATTACCCGGGCTGGGACGCGCATTTCCGAATAGAGAATTGGGATGATTCGCACGATGTGAAATACCGCGTGTGCCACGGCGAGAAGGCCAAGTTCGAGGGGCTCATTCGCAAGGATCCGAAGAATCAGGACGAGATTGTTGTCGCGAATCTTTCATGTAATTCCAGCCGCACCACCGGTCCGCGTCAGGAGATTGTCGAGAATATCAGGCATCATAATCCGGACTTGTTGTTCTTCGGGGGGGATCAACATTACCGTCACACCGAGAACACGACCGGTTGGATTGAGTTTGGCATGCAGTACCGCGACATCATCCGGGACCGTCCGACGATCTGCATTCCGGACGATCACGATGTGGGCCACGGTAACGTATGGGGCGAGAGCGGCAAGCGGTCTACCATCCCCGGCGATGCGGATGGCGGCTATAAGTTTCCGGTTAAGTATGTGAATCAGGTGCAACGGCAGCAGACCTCGTGTCTGCCGGACCCGGCGGATCCCAAGCCGGTCAATCGCGGCATTGGCGTGTACTTCACGAGCCTCAATGTGGGCGGCGTGGACTTCGCGATTCTGGAGGATCGCAAATTCAAGACCGGCCCGGCCGGTAAGATTCCGAAAATGGGACCGCGCCCAGATCACATCAATGATCCCAAGTACGATCCCAACAAGATCGATTTGCCCGGTCTGCAATTGCTCGGCCCGCGGCAGGAAAAGTTTCTTGCCGACTGGTCGACCGACTGGACTAACGCCGAGATGAAAGGTGTTCTTTCGCAAACCGCCTTTTGCGGCGCCGTGCACATGCACGGCGGTCGGGATCGCCGGTTATTGGCGGACTTGGATTGCAACGGTTGGCCGCAGACCCCAAGCCGTAATGCGCTCAAGTTGATTCGCCGCGCCTGGGCCGTCCACTTGTGCGGCGACCAACATCTCGCGGTGACCGTGAAACACGGCATCGAGGAACACGGCGATGGTCCGTACGGCTTCACCGGCCCGGCCTTGGTGAACACAATTTACGGGCGCTGGTGGCATCCGCTCGACGAAAAGGCAGGGCCCAATCCCGTGCCCAACAGTCCACTGCCGTGGACCGGCGATTTCAAGGATGGTCTTGGCAACAAGATCTCCATGATGGCTTATGCCAATCCGGAGGATCGCAATGACGAAAAGAAACGCGCCGACGGCTATGGCCTTGCGCGGTTCAACAAGAAGACACGGCAGATCACCTTCGAGTGCTGGCCACGCTTCTGCGATGTGAGCCAAGGCGATAAGGCACAATTTGCCGGCTGGCCGATTACAGTGAATCAGGACGCCAACGACGGCCGCGAGGTCGTCGGCTGGCTGCCCACGCTGCAGTTTGCCAAGGGCGTGCGCCCGGTGGTGCAGGTGATTGAGGACGCCACCGGCGAAGTGCTTTATACGGCAAGAGCCAAGGGTGCGAGCTTTCAGCCGCGTGTGTACAGCAAGGGCAAACACACGGTGAAAATCGGGCTGCAAAAGCCATCCGACAAGACGCTCAAGGGGCTTGAGCCCAAGTCGAAAAAAGCGGCGGGCACCATGAAAGTGGCCGTATAATTCATCCGGAATAATTCCGGGAGGGACGAGTTCCACCTCGTCCCTTTTTTGTTTGATCTGTTGGCGATCAGGACGCGTTGCCCATGGTCTGCATCAGGGCAAATCCCCAGAGGCCGAGGCCGAGCAGGGATAGGGCGGCTTGCGAGAGGCCATGCTTGAGGGCGCCAGCGCGCAGAATGCGCACGCCATAAAACAGCCCCGCCAAGGCCAGCGGGGTCCACAGGATGAATCCGAGGCCGGCGAAAATATAGCCTTTCAAGGCATCGGTTAGTTCCAGCATTCCGTCATCGGCATGGCGCGTGGCGGGTTTTTGGCTGGAGCGAAATTGAAACGGGGTTTTTCGAAAATCATTCCACTTGCTGAGGGGCGTGGCGCCGGGCATGCCGGGGCGTGTGGCAAGTGCATCGCCGTCGATTAACCCTTCCCGGGCGCCCTGCAAAATCTGGGCGGCTGTGTAGGGTCCGTAGCGTTGGCCTTCAACAAAGACCGTGATGTCTTTTCGCGATTGTTCGGCGGCGGCGGTTTCGGGTTGGGCCGCTGCAGTGGGTATGGAGGCCTTGCGAGTGTGCGCCTGATAGAGGATGCCTTGGAACGCGTGGATTTCAGAAATCTTTTGCCAAGCGTCTTCGCCTTCCACGAGAATTTGGATGTCATCCCCGATGGAACCGTTTTCGATAAACTCCGTGACTTCCCGGGTGGAGTAGGGGCCTTGAGGCTGGGAACCGATCGCGAGATAAAACTGCTGGCTGTCGCCGGTCGTCTGTGCGGCCTGCGGTTGGGGAGCCTGCAGTTGATCCAAAAATTCACCGAGCGGCAGGCGGTCGCCAGTGGGCAGTTCCACGATGTGTGATCGGCCGATTTCGTTTTTGGCGAGCAGCTGATCAATCTCCGCTTTGGTGTAGGGCCCCAGTTGTTGGCCCATCCAAATCAATTTGTAGCGGATTTCCTGCATCGGGTTGGTGAGTCTGTGTTTGCCGGATGCGCGCGCCGGAGGCAAGTTAATTGGCTGCGGCCACGGTGATGATTATGGCTTTGGAAGTGGGCGTGTTGCTGACGCGGGCGGTGCTGTCGAGCGGGACGAGGACGTTGGTCTCGGGGAAATAGGCCGCTGCACAGCCGCGGGGCAGATCGTAGGGCAGGGCGAGGAAGAGCTTGGCTTCGCGGGTTTCGCCCTGCCAATGGCTGGTGAGGTTCACGGGCTGCTCGGGCTCCAGTCCGCGCGCGGTCATGTCCTCATGATTGAGGAACACCACCCGGCGTTCGCCACGGACACCGCGGTATCGGTCGTCCATGCCGTAGATGGTGGTGTTGAATTGGTCATGGCTTCGGATGGTCATCAGCACCAGTTGATCGTCCGTAAGCTCCAGAGGTTCCAGCGGATGAATGCTGAAAGGCGCCTTATCGTCCTGCGCAAAGCGGCGTTCCTTGGCGTTGTTGGGCAGATAAAATCCGCCGGGCTCGGTGGCGCGTTGTTCAAAATTATTAAACCCGGCAATGGTTTTTTCGATGCGTTTTCGGATCAGGGTGTAGTCCTCGGCAAAATCAGCCCAAGGTGTGTCGTCCTCGGTCAATACCGCCTTCGCCATGCCAGCGACGATGGCGGGTTCACTACGCACAGCGAGGCTGATTGGTTCCAGTTTGCCGTACGATGCGTGCACGATGCTCATGGAGTTTTCCACCGTCACAAACTGGTCGCCATCCTTTTCACTACGGCCGAGGCAGGGTAGGATCAGTGCTTGTTGGCCGGTGACGAGATGACTGCGATTGAGTTTGGTGGACACCTGCACGGTCAGTCGGCAACGGCGCAGGCCTTCGGCGACGACTTTTACATCCGGGGTGGCCGAGAGAAAATTGCCGCCTAGGGCAATAAACACCTTGCCGCGGCCATCGCGCATGGCGCGGATGGATTGCACCACGTCCAGACCGGGTTCGGTTGGCGGGGTAAAACGAAACTCCCTACCCAGCGCCTTCAGAAATGCTGGAGGGGCGTTGGTGGTGATGCCCATGGTACGGTCGCCTTGCACGTTACTGTGCCCGCGTACAGGGCAGAGGCCGGCGCCGGGTTTGCCGATATTGCCGCGTAGAAGATGGAGATTCACCAATTCCTGAATGCAGGCCACCGCGGTGGTGTGTTGGGTCAGTCCCATGGCCCAGCAGGAGATCACCGATCGGGCCCGGCGATAGGTGTCGGCAGCGGCTTCAATTTCCTTGCGGGTGAGACCACTTTGTTTCGTGAGTTCATCCCACTCCACCGCCTCGAGCGAGGCGCGCCATTCGGTGAAGCCGGTGGTGTGTTGATCGATAAATTCCTGATCGAGCACTGTGCCGGGCGCTTCGGCTTCGGCGGCGTGCTCGGCAGTCGCTGTCCAGAGGGCTTCCTTGACATCAACCCCTCCCCATCCGGGGTATGTTCAAGCACGTGTCGGGGAGTCCGAAGGCATGGAGGCCACCATATTCCCTGCAGAGGACCTTAATGGAATAGCCCTGAATGTGGTGTCAGTAATCATCCTCTACGGACCGGCATATCTTGCCAACACGGGCGCCATGCTCTTCGGGAAGTGGATGCCAGATCTTTTCGGATTCCAGAATCATAAGATTGATGCTGGAAAGACATGGTCCGATGGGAACAGGGTGCTCGGAGATGGCAAATCGTGGGAGGGACTATTCGGGGGCGCAGTCTTCTCAGCAGGGTTGATG
>CAJWVY010000083.1 GCA_913048135.1 uncultured Verrucomicrobiales bacterium | reverse complement strand
AGCCCATGTACTGGATGGCGCCCGCCGGATCCATCGGCCAACTGGTGTGGGCTCTGTAGCCTTCGCCCAGTACGACGAGCTTGCCCCCGGCCGAGACCCAACGATGCAAGGCAGTGCGGGTGGCGCTGTTGGCCAGCTGCCAGTCTTTGCCAGAGAGCACGATCATGTCGTATCCCGAATAAGCGAGCCACTTTTCAGGCCATGCGGAGGTTTCCTCGGCAGAATATTCCAGTTCAGCGTGGTCACGACCGGTGGTCCCTCCATGAAAATGGGAGGGCATGGAAACGGCGCCTAAGGCGTTGTTCAGTTCCACATAGTCGACCTGGCGGCTGAGCAGTACGACGCGGGGTTGTTGCCAGCCGGTGTTTCGGATTCCCTCGAGGCGGCGGCTCAAGCCGCGCTCGATCTCGCGTTCATGGCCGTTGCATTCCACTGAAACATAATCGGCCCACGAAAAAGGAAGAGGCGGTTGCAGGATGGTTACATCCCGTGTTCCGGGAGTGATGATGAACGTGCGGGTGACGGCCTTTAGGGTATGGTGATTATTGTTAGAAAAACTGGGTAGGGTGAACTTGATGGTTCGTTTGCCGGTACCGGAATGATGAATAGTGAAACGATGTGCGGTGTAACCGTGGTAGAGGGTTCCATGGTTGAGGTGCGCCTCAATGTGCAGGTTTTCGGTCTTAAATACGGCCGTACCCGGCGCCGCCAAAAGCGGGAGGGCCAGAAGGCAATACCAGCCGATGGCGCGCAGGCACATCATGCGTGTTGCAGGGACACATCGGCCGGCAGCTCGAGGCCGGTTTCGTCCAGTTCCTCCAGTAGATCAGTAAGCACGCGGCTAGCGTCTACTCGGTCGAAACGCGCTTGGTAATTAAGGATGAGCCGGTGGTTCATTACCGGCTTGGCCACGGCGGCTACGTCCTCGAAGCCGACGGTAGGGCGGCCATCGAGTAGGGCATTGGCACGGGAGGCTTCGCCCATGGCAATGGCAGCTCGAGGCGAGGTGCCGTACTGGACGTACTGTTTCACACTCTCCGGCGCCTCGGCATGATCCGGATGCGTGGCGGCCACCAGTCGCGCAATATAGCCGGCCACTGGCTTGGGTAGGTAGATGCGTTCCATCACTGTAAAGAGATAATTCAAATCGTCCGCGCTGGCCTGCCAGTTTGGCGAAGGAAGGTCGCCTTGGCGACGTTCGGTGATAATGCGCTGCAGCACGCCGGCATCCACGGCATCAAACATGACCCGGAAGAGAAAACGATCGAGCTGGGCTTCGGGAAGGGGATAGGTGCCTTCCATCTCGATAGGGTTTTGACTGGCGATCACAAAAAAGGGTTGGGGCAATTCGCGGGTTTGACCGCGTAACGTGACCGAGCGTTCCTGCATGGTTTCCAGCATTGCGCTCTGGGTTTTGGGCGAGGCGCGGTTGATTTCATCAGCCAACAGGATGTTGGTGAACACCGGGCCGGGTTCAAAAATCATTTCGCGTTGGCCGCTTTCGGTTTGCTGAAGAATGTGCGAACCGAGCACGTCGCCGGGCATTAGATCGGGCGTGAACTGCACGCGATTGAAATCGAGCTGCAAAATATTGCCGATGGTGCGGACGAGGGCGGTCTTGCCCAAGCCCGGCAGGCCTTCGAGCAGAATATGGCCGCGGCTGAGCAGGCCGGTGAGCACGAGGCGATGGAGTGATTCGCGGCCCAGCAGACAACGGTCCATTTGTTCGCAGATTTGCCGGGTGATCGCGGTGGCCGGATCCAGTTCCGCCGGCTTGAGGAGAGCAGGAGAGTCACTCATGTGTCGGATGAAATAACCTACCCATCAGCCGGATGGAGCGCACGCAAAAACGGTTTATTCAGGCACGGACGGCGGATTCACGCCGGGCCGGGTGAAGAAGCGTTTCACTGCGGTGCGATGGCGGGGCAGTACGGGAGCCGCCAGCGCGTTGCCGCCGCCGGCTTGGGCGGTATTGAGGGCGCCTTGGCCGAGGATGGCTTCGCCGCCGGTCACTTCCGGCGCGGTGATGGTTACTCCCGCGAGCTTGGCCTGTTCTAGGGGCACGCTGAGTCCGAGTTTTTGTTCCTGAAATTCCGCCCCTTCCTCGGAGGATTCATTGCCGTACAACAATGGCGCATGGCCGGGGCCGCGGTTGGCGTCTCCGCGCCCGCCCAACTCCGGTCCGAGTTGCTCGAGCAATTCCTGAAAATCGCCGCCGTGCTGTTTCAGTAAATCCGCCAAAGGGCCGGGGTCAAGTCCACCCAGTTCGCCGGGTTGAAACTGGTCGGCCAGGTTTGGCGGGATGAGCCCTTTCTGGGCCAATTGCCTGGCCAGATCGAGGAGTTGGTCCTGATTGTTTTCCAGTGCTTCTAAGAGCTGCTTCAGTTGCTTCGCATCCGGGCCCTCGCCTTGGCCAAGTTGTTTGAGTGCCTGTTGCATGGCCTTTTGAAGTTCGGGCGGCAGATTGTTGGGGTCTAGTGCGCCGTCTTGGTTCAATTGATTCATCAACTGGCCGAGTTGCTTGAGGCCCTCTTCAAACGCCTTTTGGTCTTCCAAACCTTTGGGCAGCATCTCCAGCGCTTTGCCGAGTAGTGAGGCTTCGTTGAGGGCGTTGAGTTTGGACAAGGCATCCTCGGCTTGTTGCTGGGCGATTTGTTCGTTGGTGTGCAGCAGTTGATCAAGCGCTTCCCAGGTCTTGGAAGGGTTTAAGCCAGAGGCCTGCTCGGCGATGCGGTCGAGTTCCTCGCGTTTGTTTTCCGCTTGTTGCGGGGAGAGGATGTATTCGGATTCGAGCACATCAATCTGCTCATGCAGATCCTCCACTTGCTGGCTGATCTCCAAGGGCGGATCGGCGATTAGGCGTGCATACTTTACCGGCACGAGCAGTGCCGTAATGAAAAACACCAAGGCCAATATGGTGCCAAGCCACGCGCTGCCGCTGTGCCATTGCACGGAGGGCAGGGCGAGCGAACCGGACCGGGCTTCCCACGAACGGGTGTCCACCTCGGCGGCGGCCATCACCAAGCCGCCCGCGTGGTTTTGCCGGTCGAATGCAGCTCGTAACTGTTTGGGATCTGGTCGGCGTTGGCTTTCGCGATACCATGCTATCGCCACGAGCAAGGCCCACGAGGCCAACAGGTATTTCCACCAGTCTCCCGGCAGATCGCTGGTGAACCGAATGCCAAGTACGACTATGCCAGCAATCATCAGCCAGAGCGCGCTCCAGCGGAGCACGGACCGATATATCATCATCGCGTGCACGCGACGCACAAACGATTGTAATGCCGGATCAATCGTGCTCATCAACTTTGCCAGCGTAACGGTTGTTGGCGGGGCGTCAAGTCAGCTCCATTAGGCCAATTTCCACTCGCCGCGGCCTGGGCGGTCGATGAGGGTGTTGGCTTCGGGATCGCCTTGGAACTGGTATTTCTTGGCGTCCCACTGGAGGTCGCGGCGGAGTTGGTAGCCATGGTTTGCGAGGCTGCAAAGGATGCTGGTGTGGGCGCCGTAGGAGACGTCGGCCACGGGGCGTTTGCGGCTACGGATGCAGTCGATCCAGTTGCGGCGATGGCTGCGGCCAATGTCCGGCAGGCGCCAGTCCTTGCCGCCGAAGGGGGAATCCACCGCGCTCTTGGGATCGGCGGTGATGCCGCGGCGATCGACGTACAGCGTTCCTTCGTCGCCGTAGAAAACCACGTCGTTGAAGGCGTCCTTGGTGCTTTCGTGAATGATCTCCAGGCCATCGGCGTAGATCATCTTCAGGCCGCTGGAGCCTTCCTTGGGTGGGATGATTTTGACGGGGCCGGTCTCATCAATGTCCATAGCCCATTTGGCGATGTCGTAATGATGCGCGCCCATGTCGCTGAGGCCGCCGCCGGCGTATTCGCGGTAGCGCCGCCATTGGGGGAAATGGCGATGAACGTCGGTAGGGCACAGCACGGAGTTAAAGGCGCGCTCGGGTGCGGGGCCAAGCCACATGTCCCAGTCGATGCCGTCGGGTTTTTTCTCGGCGGGCAAATCACAGGGCACGCCCGCGCCGCCAACGCCGATCTTGATTTTGCTGACTTTACCCACGCGGCCGTTGCGGATGCATTCCACGGCCTTGCGGAAGTGGCCGCCAAACTCCGTGCGTTGCTGGCTGCCGACCTGATAGACGATGTCGTGTTTGCGGGCGGCCTTCACGGTCTCCAACGCGGCGCGGATGGTGACGGTGAGAGGTTTCTCGCAGTACACATCCTTCTTGGCCTCGGCGGCCATGATGGAAGGGATCGCGTGCCAATGATCCGGCGTGCCGATCACCACGGCATCGACGCGTTTGTCAGCGAGGGTTTCGCGGAAATCCTTGGTGGCTTTGCAGGCGTGGTTGGCGCCGTATTTATTGGCGACACGCTTGAGGCCGTTGTCGAGGCGCACTTGGGCTACTTCGGCTAGGCTCATCACGCGGCAATCTTGTTGGCCGAGAAAAAAGCCCAGATGCCCGGCGCTTTGTTTGCCGACACCGATAAAGCCGATCCCGATGGTGTTGCTCGGCTTGTTGGCCCAGGCGTGGCTGGAGATGATGTTTGGCAACGCAATTGCGGCGCCCGTGGTGGTCTTGAGAAAAGTGCGACGATTCGTTTTCATGGAAATCAACCTGCAACAGGTGTGCTGAAAATCCTGATCGAACCAGAGCACTCTGTAAACCCTGCACTAGGTCGTTTTATTCGCCGATGCAATAGAGATGGGTATCGGAACGGAGGTACAAGCGATTATTGGCCACAGCTGGACTAGCGTTGAAAACACTGCGGTCACCGGCAAATTCGTTTTGTGCCAACTGTTTGAATTTAGGTTTGGCTTCAATAATAAATGCACCGGCATTTCGGCTAATGGAAATAACTTTTCCATTAACAAAAACCGGCGAGGCATAAAATTTTGGTGTACGATTACGGCTGGTGAGTCTTTCACGAAACACTTCCTGGCCGGTCTTGGCATTGAGGCATACCGCGTATCCGCTACGATCCATCCAATATAGATGGTTTTCATAATACAACGGGGAGGGTACGTAGGGGGAACGTGTGGCAGTCCAGAGCTTGTGAGACTCGGAGATGTCTCCTTTACCGCCGATCTTGAGGGCCACGCCGCTTTGGCGCGGATAGCCACCAAAAGCATAAAGTGCACCATTGCCGGCGATCACGCTTGGAGAAACATTGCTACCCCCTACATCTGTATAAGCATACCAATTGATCCCGCCTTTCTCTGGATCAAATGCCCAAATCTCACGGGACACTGCTAGAACCAGATCGTTACGGTCGCCTGAACGAACCAAGGTTGGTGTGGCGTAGGAGTCCTGATAACCCCCGATGTCGCTGGGAGACCATTTCCACGCCACCTTGCCGTTTGTTTTATTTAGCGCGAGCATTTG
Organism: uncultured Verrucomicrobiales bacterium; assembly: GCA_913048135.1. Taxonomy (GTDB): domain Bacteria; phylum Verrucomicrobiota; class Verrucomicrobiia; order Limisphaerales; family UBA1100; genus UBA1100. Next base: position 8,112 of record CAJWVY010000083.1, on the reverse strand, counting down.
ATGCCCTCGGAGCAGATCATTTAGAAACACCTTGCCTTCGTATAAAACGGGGCTGGCTGAGGCTCCCCAACGTTTTCGACTGGAGTTAATTCCGGTGGCCGCGCGCCAGAGTTCGCGGCCATTAAGGTCAAAGGCAATTAGGCCGGTTTTGCCGAGATAGACATAAACTGCTTTCCCATCGGTTGCGGGTGTGGCGGTGGCGTAACCGTGTTCAGGTACTCCCATTCCGCCATATTGATCCTCATTGCCCTGTGCTTTGATATCCTTTTGCCACTGAATCTTACCGGTTTTTGTATCCACACAAACCACGTGGCGCATAAGGCTTTGCAGGTTACCATTGGCTTTACTCACACCGTAACCGGAGTAACACGTGAGAAATAGTTGATTGCCCCAAGTGATTGGACTGGATGCCCCGGGGCCGGGTAGTTTTAGCTTCCACTTGAGGTTTTTGGATTCACCCCAGTTTGTGGGAACTGATTCGTTTTGGGTGATTCCATCGCCGTCTGGCCCACGCCATTGCGGCCAGTTTTTTTGGGCCGCATAACCGGTGATAACTAGTCCCCATGTGAGGATTGATGGAAGGAGCCAAAGTCTCATCGGTTTGGAGATTACGCTTCGCTACGTCCCGGGCCTCCTGGCCTTGGGCCGCGCGGGTTGGAAGGGCCATCCGGTCTACCTTGGCCTGGTTCTCCCTCGCGGCGGAAGCCATCGCGACCCCCTTGGCCTGGTCCTCCTGGGCGGCGGAAGTCATCGCGTCCCCCTTGGTTGCCGGACTGGCGTGGGTACATCTCATCGCGTGTAATTTTCCCGTCCCGATTGCGATCTAGACGAGAGAGGGCCTTGGAGGCATTTTTTAGTTCATCAGCTGAAATCACACCATCGCCATCTGCATCGAGTACTGTTGCCAATGGGTTGCGAGGAGGTTGTCCCCCAGGGCGTCCAGGGAATCCGCCCTGACCGGGGCCACCAAATCCGGGGCGATCCCCTTGGCCCGGACCACCGGGACGAACGCCTCCGCCGCCCTGACCGGGACCACCGGGACGACCTTGGCCAGGACCGCCTGGGCGACTCTGGCTAGGGCCACCGGCACCGGGTCGGCCGGGTGCGGTTTGGTTGCCTTGTTGTTTACGGAAAAACTCTTGAATCTGTTCGCTGCTGGGCTGTTCCTCATCGTCAATTTTCCCGTCGCCGTTTTTATCGAAATTTTTGAGGAATAATTCTCTGATGTTGGATTGGCCGCCGGGGCGTCCCTGTGCGTGGGAATCCGTGGGTGTGAGTAACAGGCCTCCAAGAATGGCAGGCAAAAGGTAGTGAGCTTTCATTGTGTGGTAAGAGTGACGCCGCTTGGGCTTGGTGTCTATCGTTTTGACGGTTCATTTGGAGTTTGGTTACATTTTTAAGGGTTCCTTTCTAGAAACTGTAACTCGATAGAGTATAAGAACGTCCGTTAAAAAGGATTTTATGATGAAACGATTTGGAATTTTGCTAGGTTGCCTGACGGCCTTGAGCCAATGGAGCCCAGCGGCGGATCAAATTGCTTGGTTCGGCACTTGGAAAGGCGGCTTGGCCGAGGCAGAGCGCACGGGGAAGCCTATTCTGCTGATTTCTGCCGCGCCACAGTGCCACAATGTGCCGGGTGTATGGTGACCAGGCAAGACGAGCATGGACAGGAGTTTCCTGGCCGATCAAGACGTTATCGCCGCTTCTCGGAAGTTCGTTTGCATTCGTTTGGCTACCTACGAGAACGCCGATGAAAACGAAGTGCTCAAGGGTGTGTTTGCCCCTGGAGGAGTTCTGCAAAACACAGTCTTTTCCCTAATGAGCCCGGATGGGCGCACATCATTGGTGCGAGCCGGTCGCAGTCCTGCATGGGCTTTTGGTGGGCAAGTGGGTCGCGGGATTCATCAACAACCGGCTGAGGTAATCGGTAAAATGGCGCAAACTATGGAAGCCATTGCTTTGGCATATCCGGGCAAAGATAAACCCGTTGGCCGGGTGCCACTGCCGTACCTCGCGGACCTTAGGCTGGCCCTGAATGTTGCGGCAGCTGACCGTCTGCCCTTGGTGGCAGTGTTTGGCAACGCGGCGCAGCGTAAACAGATGGAACAGCGACTGGAACCCTTGGCTTGGGCTGATGAATTTCTAGGACGCGCCCTGTATGTGCCGGTAACCCAACAGGACGAATTCAAGTCGATCACCGGATTGAAAACTCAAGCCGGTTATGTAGTGATCCAGCCCGATATCTTTGGTCTAAAGGGTAAGGTGATTCAGGAAATATCACTCCTGTCCACAGCCGCCCAGCTTAAGCAATCTCTGTCCAAAGCCGTAGGACGGCATCAACCCAGTACCTTGACCTATGAACAACACCGGAGTCAGGGCGCAGCCGCGGGACAGCGTTGGGAAAGCAAAACTCCTAATACCGACGGGATTGGCCGAAGCCGGTTCGGTCCGCGCCCGCGCCCCTAAGGCATGTGGCGCGCGATTGGAATTTTGGCATATGGGCTAGCGGGATCGTCGGGATTTCTAATTGCTGACACCGATCGGCCATCCCGCCCGAACATCGTCCTGCTGGTTTCCGATGACATGGGTTGGAATGATGTGGGGTATCACCAGAGCCGGATTTCTACGCCGCATATTGATCAACTGGCACGGGACGGCATTCGCTTAAACCGATTCTATGTGCACCCTGTTTGTAGTCCCACCCGAACGGCGTTGATGACCGGCCGGTTGCCGGCGCGCATGGGTATCACGGGCGTGATCGGGCGCGCGGGTAGCGTGCCAAAGGATGAAGACTTTTTGCCGGAATGGATGCATCAGGCGGGTTATCAGACTTTCATGGCCGGAAAATGGCACCTTGGCATGATCGATCGCGCTAGTCTTCCCAGTGCGCGCGGTTTTGATCAGTTTTTTGGTTTCTATGGTGGCGGCATTAAGTACTACGCCACGGTTGGATCCCGGCACTCCGGTTGGTATCGCAACGGCCAGTCGGCAGCCGTAGAGGGGTACTCCACGGACCTGATTGCAGCCGAGGCGATTGAACGCCTGCAAAGACGGGACAAGAACCGGCCGGTGTTTCTGTACGTCGCCTTCAATGCTCCTCATCCGCCGGCTCAGGCACCGGAGAGGTTGATCCAGAAATATCAGCGGCTTGGATTTACCGGCCGGCGCTTGAGTCACGCCGGTGCGATAGAGGCTATGGACGCCGCCATTGGCCGAATCCTGGCTACTCTGAAATCCGAAGGCATGGAGCGTGACACACTCGTCATGTTTTTTTGCGATAACGGTTCCGGCTTAAGTCGTCGAATGCCGCAGTTCGAGCCGGGTCAACTTAAATTGCGCGGCGGCAAAGGTACGCTGCAGGAGGGCGGTATCCGCGTGCCGGCTGTGATGCGTTGGCCAGCGACCATCAGGTCTGGTGCCACGACAGATCAACTCATGGGCGTTCAGGATTTGTTACCCACATTGGCGGCCTTGGCGACAGTTCCTCTGAAACCCGCCAAACCGTTGGATGGCGTGAACTGTTGGCCGGCCATTCGGGATCGGAAACCCATCGAGCGACCACCCGTGATTGTGGGTGGAGAAGGCGGCGGGTTTGCCGTGCTGGATGGAAAATGGAAATTGATCTGGAACTCGGTAGGCTTGAGCCTATTCGATATTGTACGAGACCCGATCGAGGCGCATGATCTGTCGGCTGAGCAACCGTTAAAAGCGGCGGAATTGGCCGATCGGTTAAGGCCGATTCATCAGGCAATGAAGGAACTGAATCCATGACCAAAAATACTGTAATCATTGGGGTCGCGATTGTGGCGGGCATTATCTCTCCTGAAACCGAGGCTCAACCGAAGGGCCGCGGGGATGCTCCTCGCGAAGAGGCCCTCAAGGAGCCGTTTAAGGGTGTCTATTATCTGGATGTGCCGCCGGCCAACTTGTTTCCAATCCGCAAAACCGGCGTCAGCACAGAACCAGTGCGGCAGGCGGCCAAGGCGTTTTTGGTAAGTCTGACTCCGGCTGATCGAAAAAAAACCCTATTTGGCGTTGATGACTTGGAATGGCGTAAGTGGGACAACCGCCATCGTTACGTGCGGCAGGGCAAGGGGTTTAATACGATGACCGAAGGACAACGCGAGTTGGCGTTTAACTTGTTGAAAGCCAGCCTCAGTGCCGACGGACTAAAGCAGACGCGCGACATCATGAAGCTCAACGGCACACTGGCGGAGTTGACGCAGCGCTTTGAGGAGTACGGTCAGTGGTTGTATTGGATCACGATCATGGGCGAACCCAGCGCCACCAAACCGTGGGGCTGGCAACTCGATGGACATCACGTGGTGATCAATTACTTTGTGCTCGGCGATCAGGTAGTCATGAGCCCGGTATTTATGGGGTCTGAACCGGTGAAAGCCGAAGGCGGTCAATTCAAGGGAGCGGAGGTGTGTCAGGCCGAGCAGGACAAGGGGTTGGCGTTCCTCCAGATGCTCGATGCCGAACAGCGGGCAAAGGCAATCGTGGGGGATGCCAAGGGCCCAACTAATAATATCGGCGAGGCGTTTCGCGACAATCAGGTGCTCGATTATATGGGTATTCGCGGCGATGCCTTAACGGCTCCGCAACAGGAGAAGTTACTCGAATTGATCGGCGTGTATGTGGGGCACATGGCTGAAGGCCACGCCAAAGTGAAGCTGGCGGATGTGAAGAAACATATGGACAGCACTTATTTCGGATGGCTGGGTGGGACCGGGAAGGAGAGCGTGTTTTACTATCGCATCCAGAGTCCCGTGATTCTGATCGAGTTTGATCACCAGCGCCCGATTGCCCTAGCCCGGTCACGTGTGCCCACGCGTCAGCACATCCACACTGTGATTCGTACCCCAAATGGTAACGATTACGGCAAAGACCTACTCCGGCAGCATTACCGGCAGCATCACCGTTAACGACCGCGCTCGGTTAATTCCCCTTCGCCTTTAACAACGCACGAATCTTGGCGGGGTCCTGTCGGCCCAACGGCAGTGGCCAGCCGAGAGTATCTTTGTTGGGCTGGAACCCATTGCCGTCGGTGTCCACCCAAATGGGGTTGATGTAGGCGCAGGGTTTGAGACTGGCATTGGTGCTGGTGCCGTAGCCGGTTTTGAGATCGGCGTTTTCGCCCATGGCCACGACGATGAGGTGGGTGTCTTCCTTGAGATCCAAGCTGAACGTGGTTTCAAACACCGTGGGTGCCTCTTTGAACATTTTAGGGTTTTTCTCAGCGGTGATATTCAGGTTCGGATCCTGTCGGCCATTGACGAGGACCTGCACGCGGTTGATGTGCACCCAGTCGGTGCATTGGATTTTCACCTTTAGATTCACCTTGCCGTCCTTGGCGGTGATATCGCTGCCGGGAAGGGCGCCGTTGGCTGTTGCTTCCAGAAACGGACCGGTGGTGAGCATCAGCCGGCCGGCCTTGGCGTTGCGGATGATTTCGTCCGGATCAATCTCGGCCGGCGCATCGGTGCTGCTGGGGATGTAAGTGCGCCAGCCGCCTACGCCGTTGCCGTACACAGAATGGGCGTCGGCCACGGCAATGGCCCGCGTGCGGTAGCCTTGGTTGAGCATTTGCAGCCAGATAAACTCGCGCACTTCGCGAACGCTTTCGCTTGTGCCGCGTCGATATAGTTTCCAAGGCACCTTGGAGAGAATGTCGTTGCCGCGAAAGTTCTGGGACTCCAGGGCGTTGATGTATTTTTCGTACCCTGTAAAGCCACCGTCGGCCTTGCCGTCTAGATTGCGGTCCCAAAACTTTTCGGTGAGGTTTGGGTGATTGATGTGCACCCAGCGATCGGGATCCCAGCCGCCATGGTTTTGCAGGGCAATGGCGTTGAGGCGAGGATCGACCTGAAACACCGGCGCGCCGCCGTCCTGCGCGTAGGGATTGGGCGTTGGCAATGGGAAAGCGTTGTGATGCGAACCGGCGCCGCCACCGGTGAGTTCGAGGCCTATGATGGTGCGGAGATGTTGGGTGAGGCCGAGCTTTTGGATGTGCGGCGTCCAGTCGTAGAGCCGGTTGTGCTCGGTGGTGGGTGCGAACTCGATGTGTTCGGCGGCCAGATTGATGATGCGATCGTCCGTGCCACATTGGTTATCGCCGCTGGGCGTGGAGTGATTGTGGAAATCCGTGCTCACCCAGCCGGCGGTGTTGACCAATCGCTTAAGGCTGCCAGTCACAGCCGCAAATTCACCGGCTTTCACGGTGACTTCGCGCACGAGATGATTGTGCTCAATGCCTCGCGTGATGACCAATCGATATGTGCCCGGATCCAGCGGCACGTTAAACTTGCCCGTCTCCGAGTGCCATTGGTCCACGCAACCGTGCGCGCGATTTTGCGGGCCTAGATTGGGGGTTTCCGTACCGTTGAGGCCGCTGAATTGTATCTTACACGGGATGGAGTTACCGCCGGCGTCGGTGATGTTCAGTGCAACGCCCGAGAGGGCGGAGAGCGTTTCGGACAGCACTGTGGTCTGGTTGCCCTGCAGGGTCACCTTGCGGTCGAAAGTGGCGCGGCCGCGATCGGTGATGCGCACGCCATACTCTCCGGCGGGCAGATGCACGGCAAATTTCCCCTGACCCAACGGATACCCTGGCAGCGTTTCATTGCCGCTGCGAATTTCGAAGGTGGCATCATTCACCGGTTGCCCGGCGGGATCTTTCAGGTGACCGACCAGTAGTTTGTTGCTGGCCGAAGCGTACACCAAGGCTTCACTCACCGCGGCGGCGGGTGAATTGGCCACAGCAAGGAAGCGCGTGTACGTCGCCGTCTCGCCCGGCTTGAGGGACAGGGATCCCGGGTTTGACGCGATGCCGCTACGGCGTTGGCCGTTGACCCAGACGGCGGCGTAACTGCCGCGATCCGCCGGGTCCACTGCATCAATCCAGCGCACGCCCTGGAACGTGCCGCGTTTGCCGGAGGGTTTCCAGTAATCATCCACGCTGCCGCGGCGGGTTTCTTTGGAATCGTTGCGGTAGGTGGTGGTGATCAATACACCGCGGGACATGGAGTCCAGTCGGTACACATGTTTTTTGAAAAGGCCCTTGTTGCGTTCGGCGGCCACCACCACCTCAATCTCCGCCACGGCATCGGCCCCGGAACCGCCGGCTTGAGCAATACGAATGTGCGAGATGTCGCCGCGCTGACTGCCGGGGGCAAAGATGGTGAGCTGGTCGTTTTGGCGCTTGTTAAGAGTGAGGTCATAAAGACACCCGGGCGTGATGCCGCCGGTGCCGTAAAAGGTACTCATGTTGGCCCGGCGCAGGGGTTGGTTGCCGGAGATGACCGCGGTGACATGGTCATTGCGCAATATGAAATCGCCAATGATGCCGTCGGCTTCCTTTCCTTCGGGCAATTGATCGGTATTGCTCGAACCGACCTCGAAAGCTTCCACGGCAGCTTGGGTGGCAAAGGGCATGGAAAACAGGAATAACAGCAGGGTTCTCATAGAGCTAAGAACAGTGGCATTTTGCAGGTATGAAGCAAGGCAGAATCATTACTTAATTCGGCCCTTTGCGGCTTTGCTTTTAGGGGCACTTTTGCTAAAAGGCCCGCCCCCATGGCTAGGAAATCTAAGAAGACTGAACCATCGGCAGATGGGCCGATGAAATTGATGGCGGCCAACCGCAGCGAGATCGCCATCCGCATTTTCCGCGCCGCCACGGAGATGAACATGCGCACCGTGGCAATCTACGCGCAGGAGGACCGTCTGGCCGTGCACCGTTTCAAGGCGGATGAAGCGTATCTGGTGGGCGTGGGCAAGGGCCCGGTGGGCGCGTATCTGGATATTGAGGGCATCGTGGAGATGGCCAAGGAGCGTGGGGTGAATTACATCCATCCCGGCTACGGATTTCTGGCGGAGAACGCTGACTTTGCTGAGGCTTGCGCCAAGGCTGGGCTTACCTTTGTGGGGCCACGCCCGGAGTTGTTGCGCAAGATGGGTGACAAGACCGAGGCGCGTGCGTTGGCCAAGGCGGCCGGCGTGCCGATTCTGCCCGGCACCGATGATCCCATCACCACCCGCGCCAAGGCGGTGAAGGTGGCCAAAGACATTGGGTTCCCGCTGATCATCAAGGCGGCCTTTGGCGGCGGC
>CAJWVY010000082.1 GCA_913048135.1 uncultured Verrucomicrobiales bacterium | reverse complement strand
CAGCAACTCACCAAGGCCGATCAAGCCAAGGCCGAGCAGGTGCGCGAGCAAAACACCCTTTCCAAGCCGGCCACCCAGCAACCCAACCCCGTGCTCAAGGAGATGGTGCCCCAATCGGTAGCCAAAGACGGCACGCAAGTTGCTTCGAAAACCGATAATATGATGATGCTTTCCAAGCCCCTCGCTCCGAAACCGGAAGCGAAGCCCGTGCTTGTGGAGGAAGTGCGTCCGGCCACCGGCGCCGAGACCAGTCCGCGATCCGGCCAGCAATCAGCCCAACAGGATTTGCCCAAGGAAACTCCCAAGGAAACTGTGCTCCCAGTAATGCCTGTGCAAAGTGCTGCTCCGGCCGTCACCGGTGTCACCCCGGCTCAGGCCGCCGCCGCGCCTCAAGCCACCTTGAATCCCATGTTGGAGAAAATTTGGGACGCCGTGACCACCTTCCGTGTGCGTGGCGAAAATGAAATGACCGTAAAGGTGCAGCCGGATAACGACACCGAAATGCAGCTCACCATCAAGTACGGCACCGGCGGCGTGGAGATCGAGGCCCGCATGCAACAGGGCGATGGCCGCCAGCTGGCTTCAGGCTGGAACGAACTCCAACAACAACTCTCCGAGCGCGGCGTCAACCTCGGCGATTTGGCTTCCGAAGATTCCGAGGAAACCACCCGCGATTCCGATCCTCGCCAGTTTAACCGACAAGGCCAACCTCAGCTAACGGAATCCCAAATCGGCGATGAAGAAGCCGACTGGGCTGCCTTGGGGATGGTTGCCACCCGCGAAAAGGAAACCACCAGCGCCGCTACACCTGAATCCACCGACAAAGTGGAGGAAGCCTACGACGGCTGGCAAAGCTGGGCGTAATTAACGAAAAACCATGATTAGTGCATCAGACATTCAATCGCAGATGACGGCTCCGCCTCCACCCTTGGAACGTGTGCCAACGCAAACGATGGGGCAGACTGAGTTTCTCAATTTGTTGGTTACCCAGATGCGTAACCAAGATCCCCTAAAACCTGTGACAGACACCGAGTTTATTGCCCAGATGGCCCAGTTCACTAGCTTGGAGCAAACCAAGGAAATGAGCTCAGATTTGGAACGGTTACGCCAGAGTTATGCGCTAACGCAGGGAACAGCACTCATGGGTAAAGAAGTGAGGGTGGCGACAGGAGCCAAAGATAATCAAGTGTTTACGAATGGAATCGTGACCGATATCGAAGTCAACAAGGATGGTGATGTGAATGTGCGAGTGAATGGTGAGTCCTATGAACTGGACGAGGTCATCGCTGTACATTCGGAGATTCCCCAAAACTAAACCAGAAAGAAAACAGTCATGATTCGTGCATTAAACACCGGCGTTATTGGAATGCGACAGTTCCAGACCAGTCTGGATGTGATTGGTAATAATTTAGCCAACATCAACACCGTATCCTATAAGGGAGCCCGAGTGGAGTTTCAAGATACGCTGTCTCAGACACTCCGTGCCCCGACCCCAGATACAGCCACTACCTCCGGCGCGGCGGGAATGCAGGTGGGTAACGGAATGACGGTTTCTGCCATTAAGAATAATATGACGCAGGGCGCGATGAAGAATACCGGTGTTCGCACAGATATGGCGATTAACGGCAAGGGGTTTTTTCTGGTTAAGGACGTTACAACCAATGAGCTGTTTGCCACTCGCGCGGGGGATTTCCGGGAAGATAAAAACGGTTATCTGGTGACAAACGATGGCTATCGCGTGCAGGGGCGTAATAAAATGGCACCCGCCTTCACGACTGCGGAACAAACTGCCATTGGAGATATTCGACTGGATGTTGGAAAATACACACCGGACCGAACGGGAGTTTCTCTGGACTATCAGACCAATATTTTCAACAAACAAGCTCATGGATTTGAAACCGGTAATCAGGTGAAATTTCCATCTACCATGCCATCCATCGCCAATGGAACTATTTCCACCGACTCCGTATTCTTCGTCGCAAAGTTGACGGATAACACATTTACTTTGCACAATACCGCAGCTGATGCGGCTACCGGAGGGAATGCTGTAAATTATACCGACACAACTATAACGGCAAAAACTGGGTTCACTACCGATGTAGATAACGACAAAATTACCCTCTCCGGTCACGGATTGGTCACGGGTGACAATGTTTACGTGAAAAGTGGAACACTTCCGGGGGGGCTTATCGCGGGAACTCCTTACTACATCAGCGTCACCGGAAATGACGTGAAATTCCATACATCCTCAGCCGATGCCTTGGCAGGGGCGAATGTCATAGATATAACGACGGCCGGATCGAGTGATTTTGAGTTATACAAAGATTCAGGCACACTCTCTTCTTTAACGTTAGCCGGTGGCGCCAGTATCTCTCAGTACAATTTTGGGGCAGATGGTAAAGTGAAGATGCTCCTAACTGACGGTACTCAATATGACCGGGGACAGTTATTACTCCAGACCTTTAAAAACGAGCAAAGTTTGACCAAAGTTGGATCAAACCGGTTCAACAACCTTTCCGCTGCTGGCGCCTATGGAATCACTGCAGACAGTGCGGGAAGCACGGAGATCTTAAGTAACGCCCAAGCCCCCGGCGAGGGAGGGACGGGACGACTCAATGCAGGTTCACTAGAGCTATCCAATGTGGATATGGCAGATGAATTTTCGCGGATGATCACCACGCAACGCGCCTTTCAGGCCAATGCCCGTGTGATCTCCACGGCTGATGAAATCTTAAAGGAAATGATGGCGCTCAAGCGTTAAAACCGATAACTTAACCAACTAAGAGGAATCCTAAAATGGCTGACGAAGAAGCACAAAATCAGGAACAAAACGCTGAGGCAACCGAGGCTGTAGAGGCCGGCGCCGAGGCCGTAGAGGCAGCACCTGTTGAGGAGCCTAAGGCACAGAGTATCCTCATGCCCTTACTTATCACCAATGTCATCACAATAGCTGGAGTAGCTGGAATGTTTTATTTCGTTTTACCTGGTATGATAAAGAGTGCGATCCCCAGTGGGGATTCGAATAGCACTGCATATAGCGATTCAGGGGATAAAAAGGGAGACGAAAAAGGTAAGGACGAGAAAAGTAAGGACGAGAAAAGTGAAGATGACGCCGATGAAACCGCTGACCCCACCGCCGAGCCTGAAGACCCCAAGAAACCGGTGGCCATCGTGCCCGAAGGTGAAAGCATCGTGGTGAACCCCGCCAACTCTGGTGGCACCCGTTATATACTTGTGGAAATATTCTTGGTGCGCGAAGAAGAAAAGGACACCGCCTTTCCAAAGGCGGTGGAAAGTAAAACCAAGCAGCTTCAGGCGGTGACCACGGATTACCTTTCTGCCGAAGATGTGCAGTCTCTTTCCAATCCCGCCACCAAGGAACGCCTCAAGGCTCAGCTCAAGCTTGCCTACCAGCAACAACTTGGCAGCACGCATCCCATCAAAGAACTGATCGTCTCCAAGTGGATTATGCAATAAACCCATATGCCCCGGCCCATGGATCATCAACACGCAACTTTGTTTAAGGATCTCACCGTTCCATTGAGCGGGTTGCGAACGGCCTTTGCCGAGGATCCCACGGCCGAAGGCGAATCGGCAGCCGAGAGCGGGGCGCCCGAGCAATCCATCCGGATTCACCGGCCCAATGGCAACCAAACCGAACTGCCGGCCAGCGCCGTGCATGCCTTTACCGTCGGTAAAAAAGCGGCGCTCTCCTCCACGGAGGTACATCGTTTCCGACAGTTAAACGAAGTGCTCATTCGTTCGTTGGCCGCCCGTTTATCCCTGTTTTTACGAACTGAATTTGGCATGGAACAATCCTCACTGGAGATCGTGGATCTCCAGCGCTACGCCAAGGATTTCCCCGCTAAACGGCACTTGATCCTATTTCGTATTCAGCCGCTGGACGCCATTGGCGCCATAGATATTTCCAAGCACCTAGGGCTTACCATGGCCGATCGAATGCTTGGCGGAAAAGGCTTTGCTGTTAACCCCGATCGCGTGATTCGTGAGGTGGAATCGGCCATGATCGATCAGGTGGCCCAGCTCACGTTGCGTGAGTGGTCCAAGTATTGGAAATTTGAGGAACCTCTGCGCGTGACTCTGTTAGGGCATGAAGAGGATCCTTTGCACGTTCCCGTGTCTGGAGATGATGAAACATTTTATCACATCTCCATCAATGCCGATGTCGGCGATTGCATGGACCAAATCCAAATGCTGTTGCCTGTGCGCGGGCTGGACCCGCTCCTGCGCAACCTCGCCCAACAAACCGCCGCGCACGCGGATTCAGATGAGGAAGAGGAAGAGCATTGGACCCAGCAAGTGGATTGGAACCCAGCTTACAATCACGTAAAGGTGCCTGTGAGTGCGCAGTGGACCGATCTGAGTATAACGGCTCGCGATTTGCTTCACCTGAAACAGGGCGACATCATTCCGCTGGATCCCAAACGACTGGGGCAGGTGGAGGTTCAACTGGCCGGTCACCCCAAATACACCGGCCGCCTGGGCAGCTTAGACCAAAAGGTTGCCGTACAAATTAACGAACATTTTAAATCCTAACGGAGACACATACCATGGCAGAAGAAGATATTCAGGAGACGACCCCAAACCCCGAGGGCGGCGAAGCGACCGCCGTGGCTGAACCCCCTACAGCATCCGCTTCCTCCGCAACGGATAGCGGTAATGAGGTGCAGAATTTGGATTTCCTACTTGATGTGCCAGTCAAGCTTACCGCCGAACTGGGCAACTGCAAGATGACTATGCAGGAGCTGTTGAACCTGGATCTCGGGGCTGTGGTGCAACTAGATAAACCCGCCAACGCCAACGTGGATGTGTACGTGAATCAAAAGCTCGTGGCACGCGGTGAAGTAGTGGTGGCCGAAGATAATTTCGGAATTCGGGTTAAGGAGATTATCGCTAAATCTTAAAAAAGCGGTTTTAGCAAATAAATCGCAAAAACCGGCTGTTTTTCTGAGTCAGCCGAGTTCTTTCATCTGTCCCTGAGATGGCACGTTATGTGCTGTATTCAGGGTGTTGGCATGTTTTGCCGCCACGGAAGGCGGTTGGCCGACAGCAACGGAATGCGCACCCGAGAGGGTTGATTATGAAAGAACAATCGAAATGCCAAGGATGGCTGCTGATTCTCACATTCGTCTGGCTTTGGTCCGAGCCGAATTCCCTGATAGCGGCCGAGAAGGCTGTGACGGACGCTCCGGCGGAAGCTGTTCCCCCCGCTGAAGTCGTCGAAGATGCCAAAGACAAGGCACTGCAGGAATCGGCGGCCTCTCGCAAGATGTATGGAGTGGATACCGGTGATCGCGAAGTGATCGAGCCGGAGCCGGTGAGTCTTACCGAGGTGATGATCCGGATCGTGGGTGCGCTGATGATCGTGATGGCGATTCTGCTCGGAGGCGCCTGGTGGTTTCGCAAGAGCCGGTTGTTCGGCTTGGTGCCCGCGCAGTCCTCGCACTTGAATGTGATTGAAACCCGATCGCTGGGATCGCGTCACGCATTGCACGTGGTGGAGTACGGTTCCAAACGTTTTCTGATAGCCGATTCGCCCGCGGGCACAAATTTCCTTACCGATCTGGAGAAACTGGAGGAGGAAGCAACTGAGGAGTTGGACGAGGCGGCGGAGAAAATTTCCCCCGGCAGTTTTGCCGGCAAACTTAAAACCCTGCTGGAGCGCAAGTGATGAACACCACGACGAACACAAAACAAATGGTGGTTGATCGTCCGCGTTCCCGTTGGGTTTGGCTTTTGGCGTTGGTGTTGCTGTTCACGGCCAACGGGCTCTTTGCCCAAGCGGCCGGCGGCAACACTAATGGCTTTAACCTAAACATCGGCATGAACATGCCGGAGGAACCGCAGCGCATTGATACGGCCATTCGTGTACTGTTTATCATCACGCTGCTGACGGTGGCGCCGTCGCTGGTGATGTTGATGACCTGTTTTACACGGATCATCATTGTGTTTTCCTTCCTGCGCAACGCGCTCTCACTGCAGGGCGTGCCGGCAAATCAGATCATGGTGGGCTTCGCCTTGTTCATGACGTTCTTTATCATGCAGCCGGTATATCAGCGCATCGATGCCGATGCCATTAAGCCCTACTCCGCCGGTGCCATTACAGGGACGGAGGCGTTGGATAATGCGAAAGGGCATGCGAAAGATTTCATGCTGCGACAGGCGCGCCCAAAGGACGTGGAGTTTTTTGTGGGTCTGGCAAAGATGGGGCCCACCAAGGTGGAGGATCTGCCGATGAGCGTGGTGGTGCCGGGCTTTATTTTAAGCGAACTTCGTACGGGGTTTCAGATGGGGTTCCTGCTGTTTATCCCGTTTATTCTGATCGATTTTGTTGTGGCGATTGTGCTGATGAGCTTAGGGCTGTTGTTCCTGCCGCCGGTCACGATTTCCATGCCGTTGAAGATTTTGCTCTTTGTCCTCGTGGACGGTTGGACGCTGGTCGTTCAGTCCCTCGCCATGAGTTTCAGGGCATGACGAGAGAAAGGTAAAACGATGAGTCCGGATTATGTTGTCGAATTGATGAAAGGCCTGATGGCGCACATCATGATGTTGGCTGCACCGTTGTTGCTCACCGGCATGACGGTGGGCCTGTTGGTGAGCCTCTTTCAGGCGGTGACCTCGCTTCAGGAGCAAACACTCACCTTCGTGCCTAAGGCTTTGGCGGTGAGTGCGCTGTTGTTTTTCATCATGCCGTGGATGGTGCGTACGCTGATGGATTACACCACGGGGATCTTTGAGAAAATCCCCTCGATGGTGATGTAGCGTAGGAAAGGCCGTATGGAGGTTCTGTTTCTAACCTGGTTTCTGGTGTTTGTAAGGGCGGGCGCGATGCTGGCGGTGTTCCCGATCTTTTCGGCGGCCGCCATGCCGATACGCCTGCGACTGGCCGTTGCCGGATTTTTGGCATTGCTGTCGATGCCCGGCGTGACATTGCCGCCGGAGTTGGCTTCCGGTGACATGATTGGCGCGGTGGGGTTGGTGGCGCAGGAAGTGTGTTACGGACTGCTGTTGGGTGGGGTGGTGCGGTTGGTACTTTTTTCCGTGGGCTTGGCCGGCCATTACATTGGCACGGAATTGGGCCTGCAGCTTTCAAGTTTGATTGCCCCGGGCGAAACTACTCCTTCATCCACACCCTCGGTGATTCTCCAAATGATGACGGTAATGTTGTTGTTTTCACTGGATATCCATTTCGAGTTATTGATGGGCTTTCAACAATCCTATGGTGCGCTGCCTATTGGTGGCGGCACGTTGAGCAATGCTTTGTTTGATCATGTCACGATGCTGTGCGGTCGTACGTTTGTTGTGGCGGTGCGTATTGCCGCCCCGATCATTGCGGTGGGGATTGTGATCAATCTGTTGATGATGGTGCTGGCGCGGGCGGTGCCGCAGATGAATGTGTTTGTGGAAAGCTTTTCGGTTCGGATTCTGGTGGGCGTGTTTTTGTTCGGGTTCACGATGTCGTTGGCGGCACGTGAGATTTCCAATTATCTCAAGCAATTGCCGGATGATTTTGTGATGGTCACCAAAATGTTGGGAGGAGGCGCATAATATGGCGGAGAGCGAATCTGGCCAGGAAAAGACGGAAATGCCGACTCCGAAAAAGCTCCAAGAGCTCATGGAGTCCGGTCAATTCGCGCGTAGTCAGGAGGTGCAAACACTGGTGCTGCTGTTGGCCGCGCTTCTGATTCTCACGGTGATGGCCCCCAAAATGGTCGAGACCTTCCGGGTTTATATGATCGGCACCTTCCAGCGTCTGGGTACGATGCAGATGAATTACGAGGCGTTTCAGGGGCATTTCGGTCATTTCATGGTGACGGCCGGCACCTTGATCCTGCCGGTTATGGCCGCCGGTGTGTTGGGTGGCTTGATTGGGTCCGGAACCCAAAGCCAGTTTCGTGCCTCGCCCAAGGCTATTGAGCCGAAGTTCAGCAAGCTCAGTCCTTTCAGCGGATTCAAACGCATCTTCAGCAGTCAATCCCTCGCCAAGCTGGTGGTGAGCTTGATGAAGTTTGTGGTGATCTTTGGGTTTACCTATCCGGTGCTAAAGCAGGTATTAGATGATCCGGTTTTTTATACCGCCACCGACCTGATGCATTTGTTGGCGTTCATGGGGCAGACCGCGCAGGACGTGGCCTTGCGGGTGATTGCCGGCATGGTGGTGATTGCGGCGGCAGATTATGCGTATCAGCAATGGAAGACTGAAGAAGACAGCAAGATGACCAAGCAGGAGGTGAAGGACGAGAACAAGCAGGTGGATGGTAACCAACAGGTGAAGGGCGAACAGCGCCGGCGTCGTCGGCAAATACTGATGGAAACGCTGAACACTGAGGTGCCGCAGGCGGATGTGATTGTCACCAATCCAACGCATTTGGCGATTGCCCTGAAGTATGATCGCGAAGCTATGGGCGCGCCGCGGGTGGTAGCCAAAGGTGCACGTTACAATGCCCTGCGTATTCGCGAGATTGCGCGAAAACACGAGGTGCCGATGGTGGAAAACAAGCCGGTGGCGCGGTTGCTGTTCAAGAACTGCAAGGTCGGTCAGGAGATTATTCCGGATTTGTACGCGGCGGTGGCCGAAATCCTCGCGTATGTCTACCGCACGCATCGGTACAAATATTACACACGCGGCCAAAAGGTGATGTCATGAGGCAATTTTTAGCCAAAAAAACGGTAAAAACAGCCTTCTCTGAGCAGTTACTGGCATCGGATGTGCTGTGTTTTAGGCATCCAGCAAGGATGCGTATGGATCTTCAAACCATGGTCATGGAAACGTCATTGGGCTCCCGTCCGAAGGGAGGGCGGGCACGCGCATGAGTACGCCGGCCGCCCAACCTGCATCGCGTTGGTCCGAGATTGGTCTCGTGGCTTTCGTGTTTGGCGTGTTGATGTGCATGATTTTGCCGATGCAGCCGTGGATGCTGGACATGATGCTCGCGATGAGCATTTCGTCGGGTTTGCTGGTGATGCTAGTCATCATTTACATTCGCGATCCCTCGGAGTTTACAAGTTTTCCCACGCTGCTACTGATTGTCACGCTTTTTAGATTGGGCCTGAATATTGCCACCACTCGGTTGATTCTTGGGGAGGCACAGGCGGGTCAGATCATTCAGAAATTCGGTGAAGTGGTCGTACAGAATAATTATGTGGTGGGCTTTGTGGTCTTCATCATTCTCACGGTTATCAACTTTGTGGTCATCACCAAGGGCGCCGGCCGTATCGCGGAAGTGGCGGCCCGCTTTACATTGGATGCCATGCCCGGCAAGCAGATGGCTATTGATGCCGAGTTGAATGCCGGGTTGATCAAGGAGGATCAGGCGCGGAAACGGCGGGATGATCTTTCCAAGGAAGCGGATTTCTATGGCTCCATGGATGGTGCCAGTAAGTTTGTGCGCGGTGATGCAATCGCCGGTATCATCATCACGCTGGTGAATATCATTGGCGGCATTGGTATCGGCGTGTTGCAGCGCAACATGGAGGTGACGCAGGCGCTGCAAACCTACACCATTCTCAGTATTGGTGATGGCTTGGTTTCGCAAATCCCGGCGTTGGTGATCTCCACCGCAGCAGGTATTTTGGTTACTCGTTCCGCGGAGAAGGAAAGTCTTGGTGTCACGCTCACGCAGCAACTTTTCCTGCAACCGAATGTGTTGAAGGTGTTGTCCCTTTCTATGTTGATGCTGTCGGTGTTCTCGCTGGTTACGAGCATTCTCCCCTGGTTTCCTTTCCTGTGCATGGGCGTGTTGTTCGGGTTCATGTACCGACACTTTGAATCCCGCGGTCTATTGGTCGAACGCCCCGTGGGGCCGGATTTGGACGGTGGCGGGTCGACTGAAGGCGGTGCCGATGGTGCCGGGGATGGGCCCGAGGACGGCCGCCCCGGTGGTCCGGAGAAAATGGAGGAGCTACTGCACCTCGATACCCTGCAAATTGAGCTGGGCTACGGTCTGTTGTCTCTGGCGGATCCCAAGAAGGGCGGAGATTTGCTCGAACGCGTGACCGGTGTGCGCCGGACGTTTGTGCAGGAAATGGGATTCATTATCCCGGCCGTGCGTTTGCGCGATAACCTCGAGCTTCAGCCGAATGAATACCGGTTTGTTTTTCGTGGCCAATTGATTGCTACGGGGGAAGTGATGCCTGGCTATTGGCTGGCGATGAATACCAATAATAGTACGGAGGTGTTGCCCGGCGTGCAGACGACAGAGCCGGTGTTCGGCCTGCCGGCCACGTGGATCACCGATGTGGAACGCAAGAACGCGGAGCTGGCCGGCTACACGGTGGTGGACGCCGCCTCAGTGATGGTCACGCACTTTGGCGAGACGATCAAACGCACCTGCTACCAGATCCTCAGTCGCCAGGATGTGCAGGTGTTGCTGGATAATCTCAAGGATCAAAACCCCGCGCTGGTCAACGAGCTGGTACCCAATTTGCTCTCGGTGGGACAGGTGCAGCGGGTGCTACAAAATCTACTGGCTGAAGGCGTTTCCATTCGCAACCTCGTAGGAATCCTAGAGCGCGTGGCCGATTATGCGGCGGCGACCAAGAACCCTGATGAGCTTAGCGAACAGGCCCGTAAAGCGATTGGTTCGCAGGTGGTCAAAGGGTATCAGGACGAAAACGGAAACCTGCCGGCCATTACGCTCGACCCGTGGCTGGAGGAAGAACTGGTGAAAGGCATCCGGCCTTCACAGACGGAGACCGTGCTGTTGATCGATCCGAAGATTGCCGAGCACCTATCCCATCACCTGAACCAATTCATCCAACCCATGATCGCCGAGGGCCGGGCGCCGGTGGTGGTCTGTTCGTCCATGATTCGTGCTGGACTGCGCCGGTTCTTTGCGGCGAAGTTCCCCGAGTTGGCGTTCCTCAGCTACGAAGAGTTGCCGCCCAAGATCGAGATCGTGCCCACCGGCGCGGTGCCGTCCCTGCAATAGGGACGCACGGAGCCGCCGGTTTTTGGTCCGCCGCGCATGAACACCATCAAGATCATTGCCGATACCGCGCAGGAAGCCTTGGAACAGGTGCAGGCAAAGGTCGGCCCCGATGCGGTGATCCTCAATGTGCGCCCCGTGCATGCCGATGGCGTCAAGCGGTTGTGGTCCAAAGCCCGCGTGGAAGTACTCGCCACGGCCCCCGAGCCGCCGTCGGCTCAGGAAAATGTTCTCCAGCTTTTAACCGCCAAAGTGCATCAACTCGAAGGCGCCCTGCAGGGTTCGGATTCCTCCGAACCGCTCCCGCCCAATGTCATCCAGATGATGCAAAACGTGGGCGGCCCACAGGCCGCTCCAGCGGCGCCTGCCTCTGTGCAGGTGTTGTTGGAAATGGGGTTGCTGCCTCAACACGCCGATATGTTGGCCCGACAATTGCAGAAGCATCTGGGCGGCACTCGGCCGCGAAATCTGATCGAGGAAATGGAGCTGGCCCGCGAAGTTTTGGTGGAGCAATGGCACCGTTTTGCCACACGGGCCGAACAGCCCGGCTTACCGGCCCGTGTATTGGTGGGCGCGCCCGGCGTCGGCAAGACCACGGCGCTTTGTAAATGGGTTACGCAGGAAACATTTCTGGGCCAGCGTCCGGCGCGTTTGTGGCGTCTGGATGGCGCACTGCCCAACACGGCGGAGTTTTTAAGCCTGCACAGCGAAATGATGCAGGTGCCCGTGGAGCGGGTATGGACCGATTCGCTTGATGTGCCGGAAGATACTCTGCGGTTTGTGGATCTGCCCGGTGTGCCGGCGACGGTCTCGGCGGTGGAAGAACTGGCCGCCCAACTGAAACCCATCGGATCGGCTGAAGTGCAGCTGGTGTTAAACAGCGCGTACGATCTAGATCTCCTGCTTGAGCAGGCCCGTGTCTTCAGCGCGTTGCCGTTGGCTGGCCTGATCTTCACGCACACCGATGAATCGGATGACTTGAGCAAACTCTGGAACGTGGCTTTGGCCGCGGAATTGCCGGTCACCTTTCGCTCCGGCGGCCAGGCCATGCCTGGCGGATTTCAATCCGTTTTGCCTGAGACCCTGTTTGATCAATGGGTATCGGCCGTCATGCAGAGCTGACTAGAACACGGCGGCCGGTTGCAATTGGCCGGCGAGTTGGCGAGTGGAAAGCTGGGCGCTGTGGTTGAAAAGGCAGTGGCTGA
The DNA here is from genome assembly GCA_913048135.1 of uncultured Verrucomicrobiales bacterium. Classification (GTDB taxonomy): domain Bacteria; phylum Verrucomicrobiota; class Verrucomicrobiia; order Limisphaerales; family UBA1100; genus UBA1100. Next base: position 1,574 of record CAJWVY010000082.1, on the reverse strand, counting down.
TTTCCTCCAGCACATGATTCCAATCCCCCGCACTCGGCTGGCGGAATAACCGCATGGAAGGATACCACGGGCTGTCGGAACGATGCATGCGCCAGCGCCAATCGGCCGCATTGGGCAGCAACGTCCAGGTCGGTTTGCCCATGGCTCCGGCGAGGTGGGCCACCGCGGTGTCCACCGTGATCACCAGATCCATTTGGCTGAGGTAACCGGCCGTGTCTTCAAAATCAATAATCGACTCGCGCAGGTCGTGCACATTGGGATGTCGCTGCAGCTCGGCCACTTCACTCGGCTTCGCGTTCATGTGCAGTGCGTAAAACTGGCAGTGCGGCGTATCGAACAGACCGCGGAATTGATGGAGCGGGATGGATTTTTTATCGGCGATTTCGCTGTTGGGCGCGCTGGCCCACACGAAGCCCACGCGTTGGATGCCGGGTCGGTGGCCGTTAGGGAGCGGTTGCAAGGAGCGTTGCACGGGTTCCAAATAGGCCGGACTGCTCAGTTCTGATTCCTGATTCAAACCCATGAGGTGCGGCAGACTCATGAGCGGGGCATGCACATCGTGAGCCGGAGCGGGATCACTGGTGCCCACCACGCTGGCCAGGCCGGTTTGTTGGGAGAGCAATCGTTTGAGCTGCGGCTGGCACTGGAGATGCACTTCCTCGGTGCGGCCCAGCATTTGGGCAAAGCGCACGAACATCAGCGTATCGCCAAAGCCTTGCTCGCTATGGAGCAATAAGCGCCGACCGCGCAGGGGTTCGCCGCGCCATTCAGGGGTGGCGTAGGTGGGCTTGGTTTTTTGCCGGGCGGCCCAGCGGTGTTCATAATCACGCCAGCCGCGGGAGTAATCGCCGAGCATCAGACAGGCCAATCCGTGGTTCCAGCGCAGTATAGGATGGTTGGGCTGGTAATACATGGCTTTGCGATACTGGACGAGGGCTTCAGGCACGCGGTTTTGTTCCTCCAATAACCAGCCAAGATTGACGGCGGCCGGAATGGAATCGGGACAGAGGTCGAGTTCTTGCTCGAGGGCATCCTCGGCGGCCGTGGGGTTTCCGAGGAGTTTATGGGCATTGGCAAGCCCGAGGCGTAGGCCGGATTCCTGTGGACAGAGCTGGATTCCGGCTTCGAATTGTTCGAGCGCTTCGGTTGGATTTTGAAGCTGGAGTAGGGCGGAGCCGAGGTTGTAGCGGATGGCCGGGCCATCCTGCCCGAGGGCCAACAGGCGCTGATAGACGGCAACAGCCGAGCCGTGCGCTCCCTGTTTTTGGAAGTGCAGGCCTTGTTGCTGCAGTGCCTCGATTTCTGTGGAGTCGTTGCTGTAATTGCCTATGCCGTTTTGCATGATTGGCTATTCTCCGCTGTCCATAAAGTGCTTCGGCAATATGAAGGGGAACTTTAGTTTTTTTCAAAAAAATTACCGACCGTTAAAAACGGTCGGTAATTCTGGTAATAATCCTAAAATCGAGACTATTTCAGCTCCTCTAAAGCGGCTCTAAGCTCTTCATCGGCCTCCAGCTCAAAATCCGGCCGGCCGGCTTCGGCCATTTGAGCGAGTTTATAGATACGTTCGCCTG
>CAJWVY010000081.1 GCA_913048135.1 uncultured Verrucomicrobiales bacterium | reverse complement strand
AAAAACAGGGCTATAAACTTTTTTCAAAAAAGTGCCCGCAACACCTTGACAAGATACGCATACGTATTAATTTGTACGTGTACGTAACAAAGTACCTGTGTCAAAACCATTGAATTGAATTAAGAAATGAAACACAAAATTGCGATGATGCTTCTTGTGCCGGCTCTGATGGTGGGTGCGATCGGTTGTGCGGGGCCCAGTAATCATACCGAGCGCGGTGCCACCACGGGCGCGGTGCTGGGCGGATTGGCTGGGGCCGTGATCGGCCATAACAAGAACCGGCGTGGAGCCGAAGGCGCGGCCATTGGCGCCGTGGTTGGCGGCCTGTTGGGCGGTGCCGTGGGCAATCAGCAGGATAAGAACGCCGGCTACAAATAAACCTCCCCATTTTTCTTGGTTGGTTCTCCAAACACCCCGTCGGCCTTCGGGTCGGCGGGGTTTTTTGGGTCAAATGCCATTGACGCGGCGGCGGGGGTTTGCGGCAATGGGGCATGCGGATTTTTTTGATTCTCATTGCGGGCGCTGTGACGGTGGCAGCGGCGGATTTTAAACCGACGGCTCAGGATTCCATCGTGGTCAAAGGCGCCAAGGCGGAGTTGGTGTGGGCCGGGGGAAAGTTTACCGAAGGGCCGACGCTGGGACCGAAGGGCGTGATCTTTTTTTCGGACATCGGTATGCGCACGATGCGGTTTGATCCGGCCAGCGGTAAGACCACCGTGTTCCGCGAACCGAGCGGCAAGGCCAATGGCCTGATGATGGATCGCAAGGGCAACCTGATCGCCTGCGAGGGTGCCCATGGCGGCGGACGGCGCGTGAGTCTCACCACGTTGCAAGGTAAGACGCGCACGGTTGTTGATCGCTGGCAGGGCAAGCGCTTCAATTCGCCCAATGACTTGGCCATCGATGCGAAGAATCGCATTTACTTTACGGACCCTCGCTACGGCGGCGGCGATGATCGCGAGCTCGACTTTGAGGGTGTGTTTTTGATTACAGGCAAAAAGGTGAAGTTGGCCACCAAGGAGATCTCGCGGCCCAATGGCATTCTTGTGTCGCTTGATGGCAAAAAAGTGTTCGTGGCGGACAACCACAGCGATGCCAAAGGCAACCATCATCTGGTGCAATTTGACGTGCAAAAGGATGGCACCTTGGCCAATAAGAAAATCCTCTTCGACATTGGCCCCGATCGCCGCGGCATTGACGGCATGACGCTGGATGAGAATGGGAACATTTACGCCACCGCCGGTCGTGGTGAGTTGTCCGGCATCTACGTGTTTTCGCCCGCCGGCAAGCAGCTGGCCTTCATTCCCACCGGCGACACGCCGACCAATTGCGTCTTCGGCGGCGGCAAGGAGAAGAGCACGCTGTACATCACCGCGCGTGGCCCCAAGCCGGAAGATCGTTGGGGCCTGTATCGCATTCCGCTGAAGGTGAAGGGGCACCACATCTACGAATAATGGCCGGGCAAAAATTCGACATCCTGCCCGACATCTCCGCCGAGGATCGCGACCTTCGCTTTCGGACGGTGGAAAACTCCGCGCCTGGCAAACTCACGCCCGGGCAAATCGCGCACTTCAACGAGCAGGGCTACATCGCGCCCGTGCCGATTTTCGATAACGCGGAAATCACCGAACTGCGTGCATACTTCGATGATCTTCTGACGCGCACCTTGGCCGCCGGCGGCAACAGCTACAGCATCAGCTCCGCACATCTGGAGCACGGGCGTGTGCATGATATTTTGTCCGACTCCCGCATTGTCGCCGCCGTCAAGGACCTGATTGGCGAAGATGTCATCGGCTGGGGCTCGCATTTCTTTTGTAAAATGCCCGGGGACGGCAAGGCGGTAGCGTGGCATCAGGACGCCAGCTACTGGCCGCTCACGCCCAGCCGCACCGTGACGGTTTGGCTGGCCATTGATGATGCCGACCCGGAGAACGCTTGCATGCGGTTCCTCGCCGGCTCGCATCATCACGGCCATCTGACCTGGCGCGAAAGCACGCCGGAAGAGCACAACGTGCTCAATCAAACGGTCGAGAACGCCGAGCAATACGGCACGCCGGTTGATGATTGCCTGCGCGCCGGCGAAGTATCCATTCACAGCGATCTGCTTTTGCACGGCTCCAACGCCAACGACTCCGACCGCCGCCGATGCGGCCTCACTCTGCGCTATGCCCCGGCCTACGTCCACGCCGCCCAAGGCTGGAATGCCAAGGGCGTGCTCCTCAGCGGTCGCGATCCCGATGCCCACTGGGGTAATCCGCCGCGTCCGGCGCAGGATTAGCGGGATTGCCAAGGGGGCCGGCTTTCGGCACAGTGCGCGCGGATTCCTCTCATGAAAATGATACGCGTATTTCTGTTGGGCTTGGTCGTGGCGTTTGGCGTTGTGGCGGAGCAGAAGCTGCCGAATATTCTCTGGATTACCTCTGAAGATAACGGGCCGCAACTGGGTTGCTACGGCGATCAATATTCCAAATCGCCCAATCTGGATGCGTTGGCGGCGAAAGGGATGATTTATCTGAACTGCTGGTCCACCGCGCCGGTGTGTGCGCCGGCACGGACTACTTTGATTAGCGGGCTGTACCCGCCAAGCACAGGTGCCGAGCACATGCGCAGCAACACCCGCTTACCGTCGCGGTTCAAGATGTACCCCGCTTACCTGCGGCAGGCCGGGTATTACTGCACAAACAATTCTAAGGAAGACTACAATCTCGGCAAGGAAGGTGAGGTGTGGAACGAGAGCAGCCGTAAGGCGCATTGGAAAAACCGCGCCGGCGATCAGCCGTTTTTTGCGATCTTCAATCATACCATTAGCCACGAAAGCCAGATCCGAAACAAGATTGATCCGAAGTTTACCATTCATGATCCCAAAAAGGTTCGCGTGCCGGCGTATCATCCGGACACACCCGAGGTGCGTAAGGATTGGGCGCAGTACTATGATCGCATCACAATGATGGACGAACGCGCCGGGGCGAATCTCAAGGAACTGGCCGAGGCCGGTTTGGCGGAAGACACGATCATTTTTTATTACGGCGACCACGGCTCCGGTATGCCGCGCAGCAAACGGTGGCCATACAACAGCGGCCTCAACGTGCCGCTCATCCTGTATGTGCCTGAGAAATGGAAGCACCTAGCACCGGCCGATTACAAATCCGGCGGCCAGAGCGATCGGCTCGTGGGATTCATTGATTTTGCCCCCACGCTCCTGAGCCTCGCCGGCCAGAAACCGCCCAAGCACATGCAAGGCTATGCCTTCATGGGCAAACACGCCGCGCCCGACCAGCCCTTCAACTACGGCTTCCGCGGTCGTATGGATGAACGGTACGATATGGTGCGTGTGGTGCGCGACAAGCGCTACATCTACATCCGCAATTACATGCCGCATAAAATTTACGGCCAATACATTAGCTACATGTTCGCCACGCCCACCACACGCACCTGGCATGACCTGTATCACGCCGGCAAACTCAACACCGCCCAGGGGCGTTTTTGGGAAACCAAACCGGCCGAGGAACTGTATGATCTGCAGGCCGATCCCGATGAGGTAAACAATCTCGCCGGGTCCAAGAAACACGCCGCCATTCTCCAGCGCCTACGCACTGCGCAACAGGCCAAGGCCGTAGCCATTCGGGATATCGGCTTTTTGCCCGAAGGCGAAATCCACAGCCGCGCCGGCGATCGTGCCCCGTACGACATGGGCCACAATCCCAAGCTCTACGCTATGGAACCTATCATGGCCGCCGCCGAACAAGCCTCCAGTCTCAAGCCCGAGGATACCCCGGCGCTGATCAAATTACTCAGCCATCAGGACAGCGCCGTGCGCTACTGGGCGGCCATGGGGCTGCTGATGCGAGGAGAAAAGGCTGTGGCCCAAGGGCAGGGCGCATTACGCAAAGCGTTAGGCGATAAATCCACCGCCGTCGCCTGCACCGCCGCCGAAGCTCTTGGACGCTATGGCAAGGGCAAGGACGTGGCGTTGGCCGCGGAAACGCTGATCCAATACGGCGACGGATCGAAGAACGATATCTTCACCGCCATGCTGGCCTTGAACGGGCTCGATTACATGGACGAGCGCGCTGCAAAATACGCCGATCAAATCAAGGCCCTGCCCAATAGCGCCGCCGTGACCCCCGGTCGCATGGGTGCCTACATCAAGAATCTCCTCGGAAAAATCAACGCCGACTTGGCGAAGTAGGGGGCTCAACTAAAAGTCTTACCAAGAAAAAAGAGGCGAGGTGACCCTCGCCTCTTTTTTAATTCCGGTATGCGCTACGAAATGTGTGCGCCCTTGGTTTCGACGTAGACCGCGTAGAGCGATTGGCTGGCGGTCATGAAGAGGCGGTTGCGTTTGGTGCCGCCGAAGCAGACGTTGCTGCAGATTTCCGGTAGCAGAATCTGCCCGATGCGTTTGCCGTCCTTGGGCTCAAAGACGTGCACGCCGTCGTAGCCGTCGCCCACCCAGCCGGCGCTGGACCAGATGTTGCCGTCTTCGTCGCAGCGGATTCCGTCGGCCATGCCGGCCTTGGTGACCTTTTGTTTCTGGCCGTTCTCGTCCACTTCCTCCATCTCAAGATCCATGCTGGTAAAGGTCTTGCCATTTTGGAGGCTCACGCCATTGACTACGTCCCAAACCTTGATTTCCTTTTTGGCCTCGGCATAGTGCGAGGCGCCGGTGTCGGCGACGTAAAGCTTTTTGTAATCCGGGCTGAAACACAGGCCGTTGGGCTTGAAAATATCCTCGGTCACCTTGGTCAGCTTGCCGGTCTTGGCATCAATGCGGTAGACCGCTTCCTTCTGGTGCGGTTGCACGCTGCCGGTCTTGGCGCGGTGCCCTTCATAATTCATCAGGCTACCGTAGCCAGGGTCGGTAAACCAGATAGCGCCGTCCGGATGCACCACGGCATCGTTGGGGGCGTTGAAGGGTTTGCCGCCGTAGCCGTCGGCGAGCACGGTGATCTTGCCGTTGTACTCGTAGCGCACCACGCGGCGGTTGCCGTGTTCGCAGGAAATTTGGCGCCCGGTCCAGTCGAAGGTGTTGCCGTTGCTGTTGCCGCTGGGATGACGGAAGGTGCTCACGTGTCCGTCCTCTTCCAGCCAGCGCAGCTGGACGTTGTTCGGGATATCGCTCCAGAGCAGATAACGGCCTACGCCGTTCCAAGCCGGGCCCTCGGCCCAAAGCATGTCTGGATTGGTATACAGCCGGCGGATGGGGGTGTTGCCGAGTTTGTACTTGGCGAACGCAGGATCGAGCACGAGCACATCCGGCTCGGGATAGCGCGTGGGCGTTTTGCCAGTCCAATCGCGGGGTGTGCCCTTGGCGGCGGTGAGTGCGGTGGCAGTGGCCGTCAGGGCCGTGGCGGTGGTAGCGAGAAAGCCGCGCCGATCCAGCGCGCCTCGGGAGGGGGAATTGGAATCGTGTTCCTTCATGATCAATCAGGTTCGGCGAAAGCTTCTGTTGCCCGCGCTCACCGTGCAAGAAAAAGCTGGTCCCCCGTTTGCGTGTAGTCTTGGATGAACGGCCATGTCGCTGTTGGATGTTCAGACTGTTCCCCGCATGTTCAAGGTGCGCCAGGAGTTTCCCCGGCCGGAACCGCTGGATATCTCCGCGACCGTTGCGGCCCAAATCGCCTCGGTGCAGGACCTGCTCAAACCTAACGCGCGCGTGGCGGTCACCGTGGGTAGTCGTGGGATTGCAAATTTACGGGAAATTGTCCGGACCGTACTCGATGCGTTAAAGGCGGCCGGCGTGCAGCCCTTTATCTTGCCGGCCATGGGCAGCCATGGCGGCGCCACGCCCGAGGGGCAAAAGCGGATTCTGGCCGATTACGGCATCACTGAGGAAACGATGAAGGTGCCCATTGAGGCGGCTATGACCACACGCGAGGTGGGGCGCACGGTCGATGGGGTACCGGCTTTCACCAGTACGACCGCGCTCGCGGCCGATGGCATTGTGGTGTTGAACCGCGTAAAACCCCACACCGATTATTTCAGCCGCACGGTGGGTAGCGGCTTGATCAAGATGATGGTGGTGGGTATGGGCAAACACGATGGTGCAGCCAGTTTTCATCGCACGGCTGTGCATCGCGGCTATGAGGATACATTACGCTTACTTGGAAAGGTGGTGTTGCGCGAGGCACCGATCCTGTTTGGGCTAGCTTTGGTGGAGCATCAATACCACGACACCGCCCGCATTGAGGCCGTGCGACCGGAGGACATTGAATCCCGCGAGGCCGAGCTTCTAGCCGAAGCTGCGGCGTTATTGCCCAAGTTGCCGTTTGACAAAGCTGATCTACTGGTGGTCGATCAGATCGGTAAAAACATCAGCGGCGTCGGCATGGATCCGAACGTCATCGGTCGTCACGCACATCATTACAGCACGCTGCTGCAAAACGTACTTGAAGTGACGCCGTTTATCCGCCGCATTTATGTGCGAGGGTTGACGCCGGAAACGCATGGCAACGCCATTGGCGTGGGTTTGGCCGATGCGGTTCATGCACGGTTGGCTGAAGCGATGGATGCCGAGAGCACATTCGTGAATGTGCGCACTGCGCTCACGCTTCATAACGCTAAGCTACCAATGCATTTTCCAAATGATCGGGCAGCCATCGCCGGGTTGTTGGATACCTTGGCCCTGAGTGATCCGGCCCTGGCGCGAGTGATGCGTATTCGCAATACGCTGGATCTGGCCACGCTCGAACTCTCCGAAGCATTCGCTGGAGAAGCTGCTGCGCATGAGAATCTTACCGTGCTTTCCAAGTCGGCCGAATGGCAATTCGATACTTCTGGCGATCTGGATGCTTTGGCTTAACCCCCGTGCATCGGGCGTTTTCGAGTGAGCCTTTGATGATCAAATATTTGCCGTGCAAAAACAAAACGGCGCGTCCAAACTTTGCTGACTGAAGCCATGAGATTATTGGCAACATTGGGTGTGCTGGGGCTCGCGAGCGGGCTTTGGGCCGCTGAGAAAATGGATCTCGCCAAGGGGCGGGAGCATTGGGCGTTTCAGCCGGTGCAACGGGCGGCGTTGCCGGCGGTAAAGGCCAAGGATTGGCCGCAGAACGGCATCGATCATTTCATCCTCGCTCGCCTCGAAAAGGCTGGGCTTCAGCCGGCGACGGCCGCGGCGCCGAGAGACTTGCAGCGGCGGCTCAACTACGCACTCACCGGTCTTCCGCCGAAGGCAAATTCAAAATTCGTAAATCTAAAATCTGAAATCGAAAATTTAATGGCTACGCCGCAGTACGGCGAGCGCTGGGCGCGGCATTGGCTGGATGTGGTGCGCTACGCGGACAGCAACGGGCTGGACGAAAATGCTGCGCACGCCAATGCCTGGCGGTATCGCGATTACGTAGTGAACGCATTCAATGCCGACAAGCCGTATGATCAGTTTCTCATTGAGCAAATTGCCGGCGACCTACAGGCGAAGGATTCCCAGGAGGATGCGCGCCGGCGCGAGTTGTTTATTGCCACCGGATTCCTTTCGCTGGGGCCCAAGGTGCTGGCCGAGCCGGACAAGGTAAAGATGGAGATGGACATCATTGACGAGCAGATCGATACGCTCGGCAAGGCGCTGCTCGGGCTTACGCTTGGCTGTGCACGGTGTCATGATCACAAGTTTGACCCCATTCCCACCGCTGATTACTACGCGCTCGCCGGCATTTTCAAGAGCACCAAGACGATGGAGAGCCTGAAGACCATCGCCAAATGGCATGAGAACTCGGTTGCCACGCCGGCTGAAAAGCGGTTGCGCGAAAAGCACGACGTGTTGATTGACGCGCAGAAAAAGGTGGTGACGGCGTTCACGGAAAAGGCCAACGCGCAGTTGTTGGTTTCGCTGAAGATCGACAAGCTGCCGGCCAAGCCGGAGGAGAAATATCCGAAGACCACGAAGGATGAGCTGGGCAAACTGCGGGCGGCATTGAAGCAGCTGGAGGATAATCCGCCGCCGCTTGTGTCGGCCATGGGCGTCACTGACGGCAACGCCACGGAGTTGCCGGTGTTTGTGCGCGGCGACCACAATACGCCGGCGTCCTTTAAGCAGCCGCGGCGGTTTCCGCAGGTATTGTCCGACGGCAAACCGCTTGGCAACGAAAACAGCGGTCGGTTGGCTTTGGCCCAGTGGATTGCCGATAAAAAGAATCCGCTCACGGCGCGCGTAATGGTGAACCGCGTGTGGCGCTGGCATTTCGGGCGCGGGTTGGTGGCCACCACGGACAACTTTGGCCTGCTCGGCGAGCGGCCGTCGCATCCCGACCTGCTCGACTGGTTGGCAGCGTGGTTCATGGACAACGGGTGGTCGGTCAAAAAACTCAACACGCTCATTCTCACCAGCGCCACATATCAGATGAGCAGCACCGCTTCGCCCGCAGCGTTGCAACAGGACGCGAACAACGTCCTGCTTTCCCGCGCGCCGTTGCGCCGGCTGGAGGCCGAGCCGTTGCGCGATTCACTGCTCGAGCTGGGTGGGTTGCTGGATAAACAGGTGGGCGGCTTTGTGTGGACTTTTGAGAACTACAAGCTCGTCTTCAATCACACCTCCGAGGACGCCACCACCTATGAGAGCAACCGCCGTGCGCTGTACCTGCCGGTGATCCGCAATCACGTGTACGATCTGTTTGAGCTGTTTGATTTTCCTGATCCCGGCACAGTCAACGGCAATCGCGCCGATTCAACGATCGCGCCACAGGCGTTATATCTGATGAACAGCCCGCTCGTCCTGCGCGCTACCGAATCCATCGCCGAGGCGTTACTGAAGGAGGGGGATCTTACCAACGCGCAGCGCGTGCAACGGCTTTATGCGCAGGTGTTCAATCGCCCGCCCACGGTCAAGGAAACGCAACGCGCTGTGGTGTTCATCAACAATTTCGCCCAGGACCGCCTCGCCAGCTGGCAGGCATTGAGTCAGGCGTTGGTATCGTCCAATGAATTCCTATATTTGAAATGACCTCCCGCCGCGACATGTTGCAGCAATCCGCCCTCGGCTTTGGGTCGTTGGCGTTGACGTCGTTGTTGCAGGCGGAGAATCCGTTGGCGGCCAAGCGTCCGCATTTCCGGCCGCGGGCCAAGCGCGTCATTTTTCTGTTCATGAAAGGCGGCCCGGCGCACATGGACACCTTCGAGTACAAGCCACTGCTCCAGCGCGATCACGGCAAGCCGCTGCCTTTTGACAAGCCGAAGGTAACCTTCGCCAAGACCGGCAACCTGCTGGCCTCGCCTTGGCAATTCAAGCCGTACGGCCAGTGCGGTCACATGGTTAGCGAACTCTTCCCGCACGTGGCGCGGCATGTGGATGACATCTGTTTTATCCACGGCGCACACGGCACAAACCCCGCCCATGGCGGCGCGTTGCTGAAGCTGCATACCGGTGCGGATAATTTTGTGCGGCCGAGCATGGGCGCGTGGGTTGGTTACGGGCTTGGTACGGAAAATGAAAATCTGCCGTCCTACGTGACCATTTGTCCGACCCTCGCGCACGGCGGCTTGAACAATTGGGGTAGCGCGTTTCTGCCCGCGCACTTCGGCGGCACTCCCATCGGCAACGCCAGCCTCAAGGCCAAGGACGCCAAGGTGCATCACATCCGCAATCCAAAGTGGACACCCGGCCAGCAGCGTGCGCAGTTAGATTTTCTCAAGCAACTCAACGAGGATCATCTTGCCGACACGCCCGATCCCGTGCTCGAAAGCCGCATCAATTCCTATGAGCTGGCCTTCCGCATGCAGACCTCCATGCCGGAGATTCAGGATATCCGCGGCGAGACCGAGGCCACGCGCAATCTGTACGGGCTGGATAATCCCGTCACCGAGGATTTCGGCCGGCAATGCCTGATGGCCCGGCGCTTTGCCGAACGCGGCGTGCGCTTTGTGCAGGTCTCACACAGCGACAGCAAGGTCCAGTGGGATCAACACGGCAACCTTAAAAAAGGCCACACCGAAAAAGCCTCCGAAGTCGACAAACCCATCGCCGGGCTGCTGCACGATCTCAAGGCGCGCGGTTTGCTCGAAGACACGCTGGTGTTGTGGAGTGGCGAATTCGGTCGCACGCCCACCGTGCAGGGTGCCGGCATGGATGGCCGTGACCATAACCCGTGGGGTTTCACAATGTGGATGGCCGGTGGCGGGGTGAAAGGTGGTTTCGCGCATGGCGCCACCGACGACTATGGCTTCTACGCCGAGCGCGACAAAATGCACATCCATGATGTACACGCCACACTGTTGCACTTGCTCGGGATCGATCACGAAAAACTAACATACCGACATAGTGGCCGCGATTTTCGCCTAACGGACGTTTTCGGCCATGTAGCCCACGAAATTTTTGCATGAAAAAAATCCTATTCCTTTTTGTGGCTCCGGCACTCTTTGCGGCCTCACCTCAGTATCAATCAGGGGAAATTATTGTGCCGGCGGCCAGTGCGGAAGAAACGGTGCTCAAACAGTTCTCGCTGGAAAAGGCAGATCAATATCTCGAACAGGGTGCAGCCGCATGGACACGTAAACGGGGATGTGTCACTTGCCACACCACCGGTACATACATGCAGATTCGCCCTGAATTGACTCCGATCCTTGGTAACCCCTCACAAGAGATTCATGAGTTGCTCACTGGTGAGCTTACGGAATTAAGGAAACAGAAAGTTGCTGATTTGAATAAGGGTACCAAGCCTGCTCAAGTGATTTATATCGCTGCCGGTTTGGCTGAATGGGATCTTCATGTGACCAAAAAACTTTCAGCAGAAACAAAAGCTGCGCTTAAATTAATGTTTGGTATCCAGCAAAAATCTGGAACTTGGGGTTCGTTAGACTGCTGGCCGCCTCTGGAATCCAGTGCTTTTCAGGAAGCCACTGTGGCAGCCATGGCAGTGGCCACTGCCCCGGGATGGCGGTCCGGTTTGAAGGATGAAGAAACCAAAGCGAGCGTGGCTGCCTTACAAAAATACCTGCGCGAAACCGCCCCACCCAATGACTATGGCAGTGTGGTGTTACTTTGGGCGTCCACGCGCATGAAAGATTTATTGTCTGCCCAAAGGCGGTCTGAGTTGGTTGAGTTATTATGGCAACATCAACGTAAGGACGGTGGCTGGTCGCTTCGCACCTTTTCCGCACCGGAAAAATGGGGGCGGGGTAATCGTGCTGCCAAACTACGGGCTGAACCGGAATTCAAAAACCCGCCCAGCGATGGTCACATGACCGGTTTGGCCGTTTTGGTGCTACGCGAAGCCGGCGTGCCGGCCAACGATCCCCGCCTGCAAAAAGGCATCCAATGGCTGCTCGCCAACCAACGCGAAAGCGGCCGGTGGTGGACGCGTTCATTAAACACCGACAAAGCACACTACATTACCTACAGTGGTACAGCTTATCCGCTGTTGGCATTGATGAAGTGTGGGGTGCTGCCAAAAAAATCAGCTAAGGTGCAGCGCTAATTACTGGCGCGGGCGTGAGAGGTTTTCGTCCAGAGCAATACTGTATCCTCCTTGCCAGCTCCGACTGTGCTCGCGGATGGCTTGGTGGAGTTCGGGATCGGAACCTTGTGTTACTGATCCATCGGCCATGGCCCAATTTCCCTCGCTGGAGTTCAGTCCGCCCATGACCCGGCTATGGGAGGCTTCATCGGCACCAATGAAGTGAGCGTGTTTCAAGTTCTTCACGCGCAGGCTGCGGCCAAATTTAGGGGTGACAGTATCTCCGGAAGGTTTCTTGGTGGGCACGGCATCATCCCCATCAAAGTTTCGAGTCATGGCCAGAATGGTGTTGGGGATGAGCGTATCTCCACCCATATGAATGGCGTAGCTTTGGATTTGGCGGGGAACAATGAAATCCGATCGCCCTTGATATTCATCAAATGATTTTACCGGATGCTTCTCCAAGCGAGCCTGAGCTGCCGGATCGCAGGGGGAGCAAAGAGCTTTCGGGCTATAAAGGGCGTCTCTAAAACCATATAATCGCCAAAGGGTTTCAACATTATAAACGTCACCCACTTCTTTGGCTCCAAGAGCACGTGCCAAGCGTTCACCTTGTGCGTTACCAATTCCAAATTCCCCCATAAGCCAAGGGATCTGTCCGTCGATATCAGCCGAAATGGAGATTGTGCCCCTCGCGATGTAGCCCAAAGTACTGCTACACTTCAGCCGGTTGGCCTTGGCTTTGGCTTTGCCGAGGGTAGGAAGGAGCATGGCGGGGATGGAGAGGCCGGCGATGACAACGGCCAGTTCCACGGCCGTGAAGGCGCGTCGAAAAGAGGGTTTAATGCAGTTCATATTGCTTATTGGCGGGGGCGGGTAATGCCTTCGTAGGCATCCCCTTTGGTCATGCCGCCGCGAGAATTTTTGTGGGCGTGCAATTGGCTTTGGAGATGAATATCAGTAGTTTGCCTGGCACTGCCATCCATCAGGACCAATTGACCTTGGGACCGAAGGAGGCCCGCCATCACTCGGCTGTTGGAAGATTGGTCGGCTCCAATAAATGTTGTGTTCGGACTGTTCGCCCGCAGGCTGCGGCCGAAGGGGACTTTGTGGGTTCCAACAAATTCATACGGCAACGCGTCATCGCCATCAAAATTGCGCGTGAGCAAGCCAATGGTACTGGGTCGTTGGGTGTCGGCCCCGAGGGGAATGGCATAGCTCAGGCCTTGGCGGGGCAATTTAGGCCCTTGGGGGCTATAGGATCGCCAATTTTCCTGAATTCTTTCATTGGTGACCGCGGCTTGTGGATCACAAGGGGAAACCAAAATCTTTGGCGTTTGAAGTTCACGTTTCATAGCCGGGCTTGTCCAAATGCGCTCAATATTGAGAGTTTGGGAACGATCAGCAAAACGATGATTTTTCAATTGAGTGGGTGTCAGATGCCAAGGCATGCGCTCGGTATTATCTTGGGCGAACCCAAAATGTGCCCTGCAAATGGATCCCAGATTATTCATGCACTTGATCCGGTTGGCCTTGGCTTTGGCTTTTCCTAGGGCGGGGAGGAGCATGGCGGGCAGGGAAAGGCCGGCGACCACGACGGCCAGTTCGATGGCGGTGAAGGCTCGGTTGTTAAAAGAGCGGAAGGATAGTTTCATGCGACGGTTTACCTTAACGGAAGGGATGGATGGTGCCTACTATAAACTTTCACAAAGATTATAGTAGGCAATATTAACTATTGTTAGTAGGATGACGGAATCCTGCGAATGAAATTCCAGCTTCTCTTCTCCTTGGGCTGCGCCGTGCTGTTGGCCGGTTGTGGCAAGAAACCCTCCCCGGCACCTTCGACCGGTACACCTACTCAGACAACCACCGCACAGCCGACAGCCCCCGTGCCTAGGCCGGTGGGGGAGCAGGCTTCAGCCACCCCGAATGATTTTACGGCGGTCACGGCCAAGCTCGATGCGGGTGGAGATTTGTTTATGTATTGGAATGCTGCTCAAGCCACGGCAGAGCTGGATAAGGGGATCGGGTTGATTGAGAATCAGTTCAGCAAACTCATTGCGATCGATGAAGCGGATAATGGGTATGTGGATGAAGAATTCATGGCGGCGCGGGCGATGGCAAGGATGGGGCGATCCCTGATCCAGGAAGGTGGTCTGGGCGAGATCAAGGGGTTGGGCATTAGCAGTCTGGCACTGGAGGAAGATTTATTTCGCAACCGGATTTACCTGCACCGCGATCAGGAAAAAACACCGGGTATGTTGTTTGAGGTGTTGAATGGCCCGGAGGAAACGGTGGCCACCGCAATGAAATTTGCCCCAGCCTCAACCGTGATGGCGCACTACACTCGAGCCAACGTCGGCGTGGCGATTGACTGGGTAAAGCTGGCCTTGGTCAAATCGGGAATCCCTAGTGATACATTGACGGAATTGTTTGGGCCTTTGGGCGGAATATCATCTGATATTTATGAAAAAGCTTATTTTAATGACCCAATTTCAGAAAGCGCAAAAGCGCTTGTCGGCCGATGGAATGTGAAAAACAACATGGTCAAGGGCGATTTCAAGTCTGAAACTTTGATTCGGG
>CAJWVY010000080.1 GCA_913048135.1 uncultured Verrucomicrobiales bacterium | reverse complement strand
ACCGCTAGCCCGCGCCGGCGCTCGTCGTTGTGAGCCAAACGCGCGTTGACGAAGCTATAGTCGGCTGTCATCACATCACGGAAATCCTCATTTCCATCGAAGACGACATACTCAAGAAAACGAAGCGTCTCATCACGAGCGTTCTCACCAAGGTCTGAGTGATAGTGCTCGAATATCGTGGGGTCTTTGGTGAAGCTATCGAGCTTGTAGAGTTGGAGCTGCTCGATGAAGAAGTTACGTACCCCGGCCCTCGTATTTGGGTGTTCCATCAAACGTGTCGCTTGAGCAAAGAGACCTTCGCGCGTTGCGAGCTCTCCCCGCTCCGCCGCCAAGAGTTCTTCGTCGGGCGTCGTGTTCCAAAAGAAGTAGCTCAGCCTCGAAGCCAGCTCGTAATCATTCAGCTGCCGCTTGGCGACAGGCGCTTCCCCGGCAATCGGCTTCGGGGCCGGCTCGGCGACCAACAGGAAATTGGAGGAACACAACACCGCCGTGAGGGTGGACACCAGAGCGTGTTCAAAGGACGCATGCGTGGGCCGCAGTTTCTCGAACAACACCGCCTTCCGTTCCACTTCGTGATCCGCCACCGGCCGGCGATAGGCCCGTTTCATGAAATGCCGCAAAACGTCCCGCACGTATGCCTCCTCATTATCGCGATGAGGTGAGTCGATGAGGATCGCCCGGTTCTGTGCCGTCGGCCATTCCGGAAAATGGTTGCTCTCGATCTCCACCCAATCGATGACGAGCTTGGGCAGGTCCTCATACGCCAAGTCGCTGGTGCCTCGCCGGAATTCGTTAAAGATCCGGAAATACGAAGGGCGGCTCGGCTTGTTGGATTGAAACGGAAAATTCGCCCCATGCACGATGAATTCGTACGTCTGCAAGTCCTGCGAGCGCACTTCAATGTTGCCGCCCTCTTTCTGGTCGGAAACGCCGTTGCCCCGGAAGGAGCCCAGTTCAAACGACAGCCGCGGAAACGTGTTTCCCTTGCCGGGAATTGCCGCGGCATGAATCTTCACGCGCACCGGCGCATCATGCGGGATCTCATATATCTCCGCGCGAAACTCCGGCTGAAATCCGGACCGACCAGCGCCCAGCGCGCCGCCAATCTTTCGATCCGCGGCAAACGGCGCATTCACCGGATCGGCCGGTCGGTTTCCCGCCAATAACACGCCCGTGCCATCCGGCAATACCTCACCGAAATCCAACTTGAACAAGCCCTTGAATTGCGGCTTCCCGCCGACTAGCGGCTGCAAATTATACGATCCACCACCACCCTTGCCCCGGTTCCGATTGTTGGGCTTCTTGGTATCCGGTATTTTTTTGAACGCCCGTTCCGGCTCAATCCGTACCACGTACGCCGGCGGCTTTTTTTCCGGCGCCAACAAAATCCGCCCCAAGGCGCTGCGGGCAATGCGCTCGAAGTATTCAATGTGCAATGCTGAGGTCCCCAGCACCGAGCTGTTGTTTTTGAACCCTTCCTTCGCCGCCCCTTCCGGTGGGAGATCCGTGGCAAACCGCAGATCCAAACCCAACAAATCGCGCAGCGTGTTGTTGTATTCGTATGCCGTGAGCCGCCGCAGCACATTGCGGCCGCCGGTCGATCGCCGCGCCTCCAGCACCTTCCGAAACTCCGCCGTCAACAACGCCACCGCCGCCTGCCGTTCCTGGGGCGTGGGTTGGGGCTTCGCCTCTTCGGGAGGCATCTCGCTCACGTTGATCAGGTCCAGCACCTCCTGCCACATGTCCGCCTCGCTGCCATTCAACAGATCAGCATCCAGCGTATCCAGTCGCAGCTTGGCCTTTTGCTTATCCGGCCCGTGACAACTCACGCAATACTTGGCCAGAAACGGCCGAATCCCCTTTTCAAATGCCACCGCCGAATCCTGCCCGAATAAATTCGGCACGACCGCAGCCATGAACAGCATCAATGTGGAGCGCAATTTCATCCTCCTCAAAACCCGATTTGTACCGCAGCAACGCACAGCAAGCAAGTGCCGGTCAGACGTATTCGCCTGACAACCGACGCCGCATCGTTACACTCAAGTCATGCGTGAACCGCAAACCATAATGCCTAGTCGCCGGCAATTTCTTTTGCAGGCCGGCGGCGGCATGGGCGCGCTGGCGGTTTCGGCGATGGGCGCTGGCGGCAGCGTGGCGCCTGGGGCGCATTTTGCCCCGCGGGCGAAGCGGGTGTTGTGGTTGTTCATGCACGGTGGACCGAGCCACATGGATTTGTGGGATCCCAAACCGGCGCTCATCAAGCACGCCGGCAAGCCGTTGCCGGAGAGTTTCGGCGAGGTGATGACCCGCCGCAAGGTGGCGAAGAATCCGCTACTCGGCCCGGTGAAACCTTTCAGGCAACACGGCCAATCCGGCCTGCCGATCAGCGAATTTCTCCCGCACATGGCCCGGCATGCCGATAGCCTGTGCGTGCTGCGCAGTTGCCACGGCGATAGCGTCAATCATCCGCAGTCGGTCTACCAAATGAACACCGGCTCCGTCCTGATGGGCAAACCCTCCTTCGGCAGCTGGGTGTCGTACGGCTTGGGTTCCGAGAATCAAAACATGCCCGCCTTCATCGTGTTGCCCGATCCGCGCGGCGGACTCAAGGGCGGTCCGCCCGCATGGGGCAGCGGCTTTCTGCCCGCGTCGTATCAGGGCACCACCTTGCGCCCCGGCGCTCAGCCCATTTTGGATCTGCATCCGCCCGCCGATCGTTCGCCCGAACGACAGGCCGCGCTGGCAAAATTCATTCAGCAAACCAATCGCCGTCACTTAAAGCAACGCGATGGTCACGACGAACTGGAGGCCCGCCTGCGCGCCTATGAATTGGCCTTTCGCATGCAAACCGCCGCGCCGGAGATTGTCGATCTCTCCCGCGAGACCGAAGCCACCCGCAAGCTATACGCGCTGGATCAAAAGGACTGCGAGGAATTCGGCACGCGCTGCCTGCTTGCCCGCCGCATGCTCGAGCGCGGTGTGCGGTTTGTGCAGCTCTACTCCGGCGACACTCTCGGCTGGGATGCCCACAAGGGCGTGCTGCAAAATCACACCACCTGGAGCCGGCGCACCGACGCCCCCATCGCCGGCCTGTTCGACGACCTCAAGGCGCGCGGTTTGTGGGACGACACACTAATCATCTGGGGCGGCGAATTCGGCCGCATGCCCATGAGCGAACAAGGCACCGGCCGCGATCATAATCCGTGGGGCTACAGCATCGTGCTCGCCGGCGGCGCCGTGCGCGGCGGCCTGGCCTACGGCGCCACCGATCCCATCGGCCTGCGCGCCGAGCACAACAAAGTGCACGTGCACGACCTGCACGCCACCCTCCTCCACATCCTCGGCATCGACCACGAACGCCTCACCGTAAAACATCACGGCAAAGACGAACGCCTGACCGATGTAAGCGGTAAGGTGGTTAAGGAGATTCTCGCATGAACACCCTGCGCGCCTTGATCCTGTTCCTGACCGCCAGCTGGGCTTTGGCCGATGACCATTGGTCCTGGCAACCGCTCCAGCGGCCGGCTGTACCGGATGATGCGCGCTTCACCAATCCCATTGATGCCCTGATCACCGCCCAATTGCGTCCGCACAAACTTTCCCTCGCGCCCGAGGCCGATCGACGCACCTTGATTCGTCGGCTGACCTTCAACCTCACCGGCTTGCCGCCGACTCCCACCGAAGTGAAGGCGTTTCTCAAGGACGCATCTCCGCGCGCCTACGAAAATCTCATCGACCGCCTGCTTGCCTCGCCAGCCTATGGCGAGCATTGGGCGCAGCACTGGCTCGATCTTGCGCGCTTCGCCGAGACCGACGGGTTTGAACACGACAAGGTACGCCCGAATGCCTGGCGTTATCGCGACTGGATCATCAACGCCCTCAATGCCGATCTGCCGTACGACCAATTTGTGCAGCAACAAATCGCCGGTGACCTGTTGCATCCAAAGAATCCACAGGCCGCCATCGCCACCGGGTTTCTACTCGCCGGCCAGGACATGCCGGATATCAACCTGCTCGCCGAACGTCGTCACATGATCCTCAATGAAATGACCGGCACCGTCGGCAGCGCCCTGCTCGGCATCACGCTCGGTTGCGCGCAATGCCACGATCACAAGTTTGATCCCGTCAGCCAGCGTGAGTTTTTCCAGATGCGCGCGTTCTTCGAGAGCGACCTACAGCTGAAGGAAATCAAAACCGGCGACCTCACCATCCGCGCCATGCGTGCCGGCAATCCCACCCCCACCCGCATCATGGTGCGGGGCGATTTCCGTCGGCCCGGCGAGCCTGTGAAAGCCGCCTTTCCCAAGACGATCAACACCGCCCAAAGCCAGCCCACCCAAGGCAGCCGCGCCGAACTTGCCGCGTGGGTGACGCATCCCAAAAATGCCCCCGCCCTGCGACTGGCCGCCAACCGTCTGTGGCTGCAGCACTTTGGCCGGCCGCTGGCCACGCCCGAGGATTTCGGTACGCAAGGCCAACCGCCCACGCACCCCGCCCTGCTCGACTGGCTCGCCACCGAGTTGCCCCGCCAAAAATGGAGCCTCAAGGCGATGCACCGGCTCATCCTCACCAGCGCCACTTGGAAACAGGCCAGCCTCAATGCCGGCAATGATCCGGACTGGAAACGCCGTCTTCAAGCCGATCCGGACAACCGGCTCTGGAGCCGGCAGGATCGGCGCCGTCTCACCGGCGAGATGTTGCGCGACACGCTGCTCTTCACCAGCGCCACTCTCAACCGCCAACGCGGCGGCCCCGGCGTGCGCCCGCCCCTGCCCAAGGAAATCACCAGCACGTTGCTGCGCAATCAATGGCCCGTCAGCCCGAAAGTTGAGGATCATCGCCGGCGCAGCGTTTACATTTTCGCGCGCCGCAATCTGCGCTTTCCCATCTTCGATTTATTCGACCGGCCCGCCGGCGCCGAAACCTGTGCCCGGCGCACGACCTCCACCACCGCCCCGCAATCGCTCGCGCTCTTGAATTCTGAATTCGTCCGTCTCTCCGCCCAACACTTCGCCGCGCGCGTGGCCAAAGACACCGACAAACCCGATGAACAAGTTCATCGCTGCTACCAACTGCTGTTCAACCGCCTGCCCGGTCCGGAGGAATTCGCTGCAGCCCGTGCCTTGGCCGGCCCACAGGGGCAACACCTGCCGGACCTCGCCCTCGGCCTCTTCAATTCCAATGAACTGCTGTACGTGGACTAGCCCCCTCACCGCGTGAGCCAGTCGGCGAATCAATCCATTGAACAGTTCGACGCCATCATCATTGGCGCGGGCGGCGCGGGCCTGATGTGTGCGCGCACGGCCGGTTTGCGCGGTCGCTCCGTGCTTGTGCTTGAGCACAACCATCGTATCGGAAAAAAAATTCTCATCTCCGGCGGTGGCCGCTGCAATTTCACCAACCTCCATGCCGGCCCGGAAAATTATCTCTCCAACAACCCGCACTTCTGCCGCTCCGCCCTCTCGCGTTATCCCGCCAGTGAATTCATCGAGCTGGTGCAGCAGCACAACATCGCATATTACGAAAAAACTCTGGGCCAACTCTTCTGCCGCACTTCCTCGCGGGAGATCGTGGATTTGCTCCGCACCGAATGCCGGGAGGCGGGCGTGCAGTTAAAAACGGAATGCACCATCGAACGCATCGAGCACACCGACCGTTTTCGCCTGCAAACCAACCGAGGCCCGGTGGAATGTGAGTCATTGGTGGTCGCCACCGGTGCGCTGTCGTTTCCCAAGCTGGGCGCCACCGATTTCGGCTACCGCATCGCCGAGCAATTTAATGTGCCAATCATTGAGCCGCGCCCGGGCCTCGTGCCGCTGGTGCCCCGGCTGGCCGATGGACGCCCTTGGCCGTTCGGCGATCTGAGCGGCAATTCACTGGATTGCATCGCCAGCGCCGGCGGACAGTCGTTTCGGGAGAACCTCCTGTTCACCCACCACGGACTAAGCGGCCCGGCGATTCTGCAGGTGTCCAACTACTGCGCCCCAGGCGAATCGTTCACGCTAAACCTGTTGCCGGAACAATCGCCGAAAGCGCTCCTCGAAGACGCCCGCACCCAGCGTCTGGATGCCGCCCGATGGCTGGAGGCGTGGTTTCCCAAGCGCGTTGCGTCCGCTCTCGGTGAGCAATTCGCTCCCGCCAAGCCGCTCTCGCAATTGAAGCAAAGCGAACGCGATCAGCTCGTGGAACACCTCTGCGACTGGGCCCTGATAGCCGCCGATACCGGCGGCTATGCCAAGGCCGAAGTGACCGTGGGGGGTGTGGACACCGCAGCACTCTCCTCCAAGACGATGGAATGCCGTACCGTGCCCGGGCTGTATTTCATTGGCGAAGTCGTCGATGTCACCGGCTGGTTAGGCGGCTATAATTTTCAATGGGCCTGGGCCAGCGGCCACGCGGCCGGCGAAGTTATTTAGCCGGATAATCCTCGCCGCGATCACTGGCCTCCAACGAGGCCCGCCAAGTCTTCAATTCCCGTGTCATCCGCGCTACCACCTCCGGATGCTGTGCAGCTATATCCGTTTTCTCACTAGGATCATTCACTAGATCAAACAGCTTCAACGTGGGCAACTTGTCCACCTGTTTACCACCTGCCCGTCCCCATAATTTGAAACGGTCTCCGATTAGAGCCACCTGCCCGGCTGACTGGAACCCAATTGACTGTCCTCGATTTTTCATTGCCCCATTGAATAATGGTCGCAAACTAATTCCATCCAATGGCCGATCCCCCACGGGTTTAGCGCCGATTAAATCCAGAATGGTGGGCAGATAATCACTGGTCACCGCGGGCATGGTTGTATTACCCGGCCGAATCTTACCGGGCCATTCGATCAGGCCCGGCACTCTAATACCACCCTCCAATAAATCCCTTTTCCGACCATTCAAGTGACCTGCACTCCCCGGGGCACTGTCCGCCTTTCCTTCCGGGCCATTGTCGCTACAAAAGGTAACTAGTGTGTTATTGGCTACCCCCATAGCACGCAGTTCAGTGCGCAAACGGCCTACCTGTTCATCCATCGCGGTGATGCAGCCTCGGTAATGCTGGGTATACTTATCTTCATCGGCATACATACGAGCATATTCAGGCCCAGCCACCACTGGAAGATGTGGGGTATGAAACCAAACGATAGTAAAGAATGGCTGTTCTTT
Source organism: uncultured Verrucomicrobiales bacterium (assembly GCA_913048135.1). GTDB lineage: Bacteria > Verrucomicrobiota > Verrucomicrobiia > Limisphaerales > UBA1100 > UBA1100. The sequence continues at coordinate 6,930 of CAJWVY010000080.1, read as the reverse complement.
CTGCGCTGCACTGCGCATGAAAGGAATCGCTCGATCCAGGATTACCCGCGAATTAGCGCCGGCGAGATTCTTTGTCGCACGCCGACCTTTTTCATCCCAGTAAGCCGTTCCGTAAGGCTCGGTGTCATCGGATATATCCCACCATGTGCGCCGAGCATCAACCTTAGGCTTATCCATTGGGTTCCATGTGGGCACTTTGGATTCAGTTGAGAAACACACATCAAACCCATTGGCTTGCGGTGGAGAAAAATGCTTCCTCCCCTGCGGCCCACCTCGATTGGCATCCTTATCGGTTTTCGTGAGGGTTCCTAAATGCCATTTACCGAAATGACCGGTGGTGTAGCCGTGCTTTTTTAGGAGCTCCGCCAAGGTCAATTCCTCCGGCTTCATATGCCCGGTATTGGCAAAGTAAATACCGTAACGAAACGGATGCCGACCGGTGATACAACTTCCACGCGTAGGGCTGCAAACAGGGGCAGCGGCATAGAACCGCTCGAATCGAAGGCTGGCCTTAGCCATCGCATCCAAATGCGGCGTTTTAATATCCTCCCCTCCGTTAAACCCCACATCGCCCCATCCCAAATCATCGCACATCACCAGCACGATATTGGGACGTTCAGCTGCCTGAACAATGTAACCAGACCAGAGTATTAAGGCCGCCTTGGCAAGAATTCGCATGAGGCGAGACTACTCTCCATAAGGGGCGTAAGTCACGCTGGATAAAGTTAAATAGACTACAAACGGCGAGCCCTATCAGGCCAAAAGAACCACAATCATTGCATAATCCATTTTGAAATGATTACTTCCTTTATTGGATGACCCTCCCCTAGCAGGTCCTGATAGACTTTTTTAAGTTCATTCCTAGCCTGATCTGCTATTGTAGGGCTAGACAAAGTGCGAACATCTTTTTTCCTAAGGTACTCCGCCGTTAAGGCCTGCAAACGTAGTGAAGCCTTAGCAACTGCATCAGGAAATTGAGTGTCTTTATTGTCACTTTGAAGAAGATATATTTCCACTAGTAAATAGCGAGTTCCGCCTGAGCCAGCAGGATTTACAATGATACGGTTACCCTTCTCAACAATCGGGTGTAGCTTATTAGGATCGAATTCTTGAACGGGTGCAACTTTTGTCACTTCGCTACGAAGATTATGAGTAATGCCAGAATTTGGGGATACTGGAAGGGGGTTTTTTTTCGCTACCTCTCTCTTTGCCGCAGGCTTAGAGGGAACTCTTGCCTCATCAACACTATCTTCCCAACGCATTCGTCTTAGCATTAAAGGATCGCTCACCTGCCGTACCGTCCCGTCTACAGTACCTACGGCGATCGCTTGGCCATCAAAAAACTCCAAAAACTCAAGCGCATCCTCCAATCTACCTGAGCCATTCCAACCCAAATCAGTTTCGAATATCATCACGGTATTCGGATTCACTTCAGCGATATTCTTTCCGCTCAAGGCTTTATTGAATGCGTAAGAGCTAACTTTTATTCCTTCATCAACCTGAGACATTGCAAAGGGATCTTGCGGCGAAGCGAATACTTTAAGAGTTCCTACTTCCTTAAAAATCGAATCACACCACTTGTCCGAATCAGGTAGGTTACCGTCATTATCCTCAGCAGTAAAAATCATGAATTTAGTTAGTTGACCCGCGTTATGAGCCGACTTAATTGCGTTAGCTTTCGCTTTTGCTCTCGCCAAAGCAGGCAGCAACATGGAAGCAGCTATCCCGCCGCCACCCACCAGCAATAAGGGAACCGTTGCCCCAATTGGGTCACCCGTGCTTTGACTTTTCATCACCATTCCTTCAGCTGTCACCTGCATCACGGTTAACTGCCCAGAAGCCTTGGAGCCATCCACATCCATGAACTTTTTCGCTAAATCTAAAACCTGCTTGGCTTGAGGGTCAGGATCATTGGCTGCCTGCATTTCGGCCATGGCCAAGCCGAACTTGTTAAGCTTACTGTATTCCTTGCCTAACCGGCTACTCATGAAGTGTAACTGGTTACCCTGAAGATTGAGCCCATTGGCTAATCGCTTAAACTCTTCAGTCCCGGCCAGCCCTTCGCTTTTGCCTGATTGCACAGCAAGGATATCCTTTGCGAGTTTCTGGCTACTAGTCAGCACAATGTAATCACCCGCTTGCATTAAGGTCGGGGTTAGATCAATTGGGACGGGCAATTCTTCCGGAGGGGTGAGCGTGTGCATCGTGATCCCATTTTCAACTGATTGCTTCAGCATCGGAGCCATTTCAGGGTTCTGCATTAATTGACTGATCATGGTCATCAACTGCTGATCTTTCACCTTCAACACCAACGCCAGACCAGGCTCAGAGAAAGTCAACTGCAGGCCTTGGAGTGCATCTGGAGGTAAAGGCAACGGAACTGGTATTTGATTTTGCTCATTGAGTGTAACGAAGAAACCCAGTTCGCCACCGGTTGAACGTAAGAGATCCTCAAACTTTATCGCCTGATTCATCTGAGCCAGCCCCTTGGCCATCTCCGCTACAGCTTCAGGCGGGGCTGTGTCGGTGATGAATTTGCGCATCCAGTCAAAGGCAGCTACTGCGTCCAGATCAGCCTGAACTGAAAGTACCGTATCGGTCGGCAACATTTTGAGAATTTGCTGCTCGTGGGGCTGTGCTCCCATCACCTTCCAAATCAAACCGTCTTTACGGTCCGGATAATGGTGAACCACCATGCTGTTGCGGTGAAAATCTTTTTTCGCCTCAAAACTGCTCATACCCATTCCGCTAATATCACGAATACCGCTTTGCTCGAAGAAGGTGCGAACCATATCCATGCCAGCCGTTGCCATTTGTTGCTCTTCCTCACCGAGCTCCTGGCCCGCGGCGTCTACCAGCCCTCCCATTGTCTCCATGAAGTTGTCCATCTTGGACATCAACTGTTCGCTGCTTAGGTAAAGATAGAAAGTGCCTCCCTGATCCAGATGCTGGTTCACGGCCCAGAAACTATTTTGGGTCGCTGCCTGTTGCTGGCCAACTGGAGTAGATACCGAAGAAGTAGGTAGAGGAGACGATGCTACAGGGGTGGGGTTCACCGATGCAGTTGGAGGAGTGGTGATTGAGGCACTCTCCTCCTCTGTCGTTGTGGTTTCTCCGCCACAGCCAAGCAAGCTGAGCAGAAGTGGAAATACAAAAAGATCACTATATTTTTTCATGGCAATATCCGAAGCGCGAAGGGGTAGTGCCACCCTGAGGGAAACCTAGGACTCGGGCAACTATAAAATGTGCGTCAATATGGCTTAAGGCGTCCACTTGAGCCGGGCCGCCTCCTGCGGACCAATTTGTTCCACATGCCCATCAGCAAAGACCGTGGTAACCTTGAAATCTGCATCCGGAAAAAACTCCTCTTTACCGGCTGCTCCATTCCAATCCAACCCTCCATCATAGATAAGCACGGTATTGGCCGGATCCTTAATATCCTCTATTTTCACTCCGCTGAGGTTTCGATTAAACAGCCAAATACAAACTTTTTCATCTGGCGACTCCTTAGTCTCCTCAAAAATGGGGTCGGAGAACATGCTGGGTTCAATATCGAACTTTATCAGTTCATCACACCAAGTTTCAGCTTTTGGCAATTGCCCTTGATCCGCGTTATACTCAAAAAAACTAATGCCTAGCTGTTTGGCATTATTCATCTTCACAGCTTCCTGAGCCGAATCACTTGCAGAGGAGATGGCCGGCAACACCATGCCCGCCATACTCATCCCGAACCCAGCTAGAGGAACTGCTGCTGCGCCCATCATCGCCATTGTATCATAGCCCATTCCCGTTGTGTGAGACTGAATCATCATTCCATCAGACCCCATCTTACCAATGGTGACCGAGGCGGAAACTCCCATCGTCATAATTTTAAGCACCATTTTTTCCACCGGTGGCGGCATATCATTACCAGCGCTGGAAAGCATTTGCTTCATCACCTGTTCATACATCTGCCCCATCCGGTCGCTCATAAAGCTAAACTGGTTGCCTTTAAGATCCATACCTCGCGCAAGCTTTTGAAACTCCGGCGTTCCCTGCAGCCCAGAATCTTGACCACTATGGACAGCGATTACTTTCTTTGCTAATTCCGGCGAAGTTGCCACGATTAGATATTCTCCCACTTGGCACATAGCCGGCTGCACCGAAACAGGAAAAGGTAAAGGCAATGGAGCCGGTGCCTGCTTAATGGTCACCTCACCCTCGGTCAATGCCTGTAGAGGCACTTGCGTGCCGACCGCACCTTCGATCATTTTTTCTATCGAATCATCTTTCACCTTAAGCACGAGCACTAAACCCGGCTCTGGAATATTGACCATACCTGCCCCACCCTCCAAGTCGCCGTTCGGCAAAGGCAAAGGAACTGCCGTACCTCCAGGCAATGGGGGCACCGGAATTCCTGCAGGCGGAGGCACTACCCCAGGTTCAGGCAATCCTGGCACTGGCGATATACCCGGCAATGGGATTGGGATAGTATCCTCTACGGGATCAATCTCGGTGACTTCTCCTAGCTCCTTCAAGTGGTCCTGAGCGACTGCTGCCGGAAAATCCTCTTCGCCCATGGCAACGCCTCCCAAAGGTACGGGTATCGTTTTTTCAGCATCTAATGTCAAATACACGCCCATCTCGCCGGCATAACCGTTAAGCACGGCCTGCAACAAAGGGTTTTGCAATTGGCCGTTCAATTCGGCAGCCATATCTGGCGGGGCATGTTGAGTGGTCATTTTCTGCACCCATTGCAACACCGTGGTCACATCCAAATCCCCGTGCATCGCGTAGGCTGTATCGGACGGCATTAGTTTCAGGGCACCCAATTCATGCGGAGCAGTTCCAAAAGCCTTCCAGATCAACCCCTCGCCATTAGCTGGATCACGATGTACCACTGCCACATTACGTTTCAAACCGTCACCAAAATCCTTAGTGCTGGCGCCCATTCCATCAATACTGTCCAAACCCAGACCGCTGTAAACGGCTTGGCCGATCCCCAGCGCCATCTCCGCCTGTGCCGGCTCAGAAATCATCGGGCCCATTTGCTGAAGCAAGCTACCGCCCTCGGTAAATACAGATTGCACCCAATCCTGAGCCTGACCTGTACTCAAATAAAAATACAAACTACCACCCGAATCGAGTTTTTGAGTCACGGCAGCGAAGGAAGTGGACCCGCCGCCAGCCGGAGCCGGAGCCGGAGCAGGCGGATTGACTGGGCCTCCCGGATTGCCCGTACCACTGGTATTTTCATCACCACCTGTGCCACTGCCGCGACCGGCTACCGCGGGGGGATTATCGATTACCGGCTCTTCATCGCCACCGAACACTCCTGCGAAAAAAGCCGCCGCTACGCCGCCCACCAGAACAACCACCGCCGCCGCCGCTATCAGTAATTTTTTACGACCACCCGAAGCGGCTGCCACGTCCAGCCCTTTATCTGCCATTGAACTGGCCGCTGCCGGTGTTTGCGCAGGTGCAGGAGCATCCCCAACCACCATCTGCAGCAATTCGCCGGCACTCACCCAATCCGGCAGCTCGCTGTGCCACGCCAAATCATCGGCCTGCAGCGTGCCGTTATTTAAACCTTCCTGAAGTTGCTCCGGTGTCAGCGGTCCGAATTGTTCTTCTCCGCGTCGAATATAGATGTCCATGGGCGAGGGAAACCTACACCTCCCAAAGGCCCGGCACCAGTGCGAAAAGGCTACTTATCCGCCTTTTCGCTATCTTTTTTGTCCGGTGGTTTGGGTGGCAGAACGGTGAGCCAGAGGCGGTCAGTTTGGGGGATGATGTATTCGGGGAAGCCTTGGGGGACGCCGTTGTTTACACCGGAGCTGGTGAGGGCGACGGTAGCGAGTTGCGGGGCGGCATCGCCTTCAGGTTGGAGGGTGAGTTGCAACGGGCCGTTATGCGACGGGGCATCGAGGGCGGCGATGAGCTTGAGCGTGGCGGTGCCTTTCTTTTCGACAGTAACAGGTTCGGCGGTGACGCCCTTGGGAAGTCCGTCGGCGACGACGGTGAGTTTACCTTTGTAGCCGTCGAGATAATTAACGGTCACTTTGACTTCATTGGTAGCGCCGGCGTTCACAGCGAATTGTGGCGCCTCCACCGTCCCGTTGAAGGAAGGCTCGGGCTGGAAGATGCGTAGGCGGTAAAAATATTCGTCGCCGCCTTTGTTGAGCAGACTGCGCACGCGCACGCAGTGGCGGCCATCGGTGGGCGCGGTCCAGTTGAGCAGCGGATCGCGCAGCTTGTTGGCGTCATCGTTGGTGACGAGCACTTTGCCGGTGTTGTCTTCGATGGCCAGTTCAGCATCGAGCAGGAAACCGAGTTTAAAGGAATCCAGATCGAACCGATACCGCTGCCCTTTTTGCGCATCAAAGGCAAAGCGATCCACATCGCCGGGGCGATCGATGCGCCCGGAGATGTTGGCTGACCCGAACGAATTGGCGGTGGCGTTGGTGTCGTTCGGTTCGCGCTCGACGGTTTCGGGACGTCCGGTCACGGGCAAGCGTAGCGGTCCGTTGATGGCCTCGATGGGCAACACGAGTTCCGTGTCGTTTTCCTGAGCGCGCGCGCGGGCGGTATCGTTGACCAAATTCCAACCGCGCAAGGCAATCAACGATTCCCCGCCACTAATCGCTGCGGGCCAGGCGTGGCGCAGGTAGGGGCCGTTGGTGAGCGTCACGCGATAGGTCAGGCCGGTGCCGCCGCCGAAGCTCGAAGTACTGTTGGCCGGGAATTTAAAGCACGCCATCTGCAACACGTAGGTGCCGTCTCGCGGGCATTTCCAGGTCAGGCGCGGATCCAGCGAGTGTGCATCGTGATTGAACGCCAGCTTCACGCCGCGCGCATCGCGCAGCAGCATCAGTGCATCCATCGACACGCCCGCGGTGTAGGCATCCATCGCCGCCACGAGCGTTTGACCGGACTTCATCTCGAAGGCAA
>CAJWVY010000079.1 GCA_913048135.1 uncultured Verrucomicrobiales bacterium | reverse complement strand
ACGCCATCGCGCGCATCACGCAAATGGCCCGTGCCGCCGGCATCCACTGCATCGTGGCCACCCAACGCCCGAGCGTGAAGGTGATCACCGGCGTGATCAAAGCAAACATCCCAAGCCGAATCGCCTTCCAGGTGGCGTCCAAGATTGATAGTCGTGTGATTCTCGATGAGATGGGCGCGGAGAAACTGCTCGGCAAAGGCGACATGCTTTATCAACCCCCGGGCGCGCCCAAACCCATCCGCGCGCAAGGCCCGTTGGTGGAGGATCATGAGATCGAGCAGATCGTCGACTTCATTGCCGAACAAGGCAAGCCGAGTTACGAGATGGAGATCCATCAACAACTTTCCAAACCCACCGCCGTGCTGGATGCCGCGCCCAGCGATGAGGAAGAGGAACTCATTCAGCAATGCATCGAGGTCATCCGCAGTGAGCAAAAGGCCAGTGTTTCGAAGCTCCAACGCCGCTTGCGCCTAGGCTACAACCGCGCCGCGCGTCTGATGGATGAACTTGAAGATCGTGGCATTGTGGGGCCCGCACAAGGCAATGAACCCCGAGAAATTCTCATCGACCTCGATGGCACCGGCGCCGATGGCCGCGGCCAGACGATGCATACGATGGTGTAATTTGCTTTGCCCACGCGCATTGTGGGCGTAGATTACCTTCATGGCGGAATTGCCCAACATGCAGCGAACCTACAAGGTGTGGGCGGCTGATGATGTGGTCTATGGACCGATCGATTTTCCGCTCCTCTCCCAATGGGTGCGTGAGGCCCGGGTGGTCCGCGATAACTGGGTGTTCACCGAGCAGACTGAGAGCTGGGCCCGCGCAGCTGATTTGCCGGAGCTGGGCCTGCACTTTGAAGAGGCCGGCGGACTCCTCAAGCCCGGCACCATCCACGGCCCCATTGATCCGCTCATCCCCGGCGTGCCCGTGGGTACCCTGCAGCAGGTGGATATTTTTAAGAACATGACCGACCGCCAACGCGGCCGGTTTGCCCAATGCATGGAGGTGCAGAAGTTCACCAAGTTTGAAACCCTGGTGAAGGAAGGGGATCCCGGTGGAGCGGTGTACATCGTGCTGGAAGGCATGGTGCGCGTGCGCAAGATGATCAGCGGCCGCGAAGATGTGCTGGCCACACTCGGCGCCGGCGAGATGTTTGGCGAGATGTCCCTGTTCGATGATTCCAAACGCTCGGCAGATATTGTGGCCAATAGCGATGGCGTGTTGTTGCGGCTCAGCCTCGATGTGATGCAGCGCATGGTGGATAAACAGCCGGAAGTCGTCGTGCCATTCCTCGTGGAGGTTGCCAAGAAAATGGCCGAACGCATCCGGGCCGACAACGAGCGGCACAAGAAGGACACGATCCTGATGCAGTCCCGCCGATAACCGGCGTTACAACGTGATCACGTCGCCGTCGTTCAGGAACGTATGCGGCAGATCGCCCAGAGCCGCGGCGGCTTGCGCCTGCATGCCATCCAGATCCGCTCGATAGGGCCGCGACAAGTGCGTGAATGCTACCTGCCCAATGTGGCCCTCCGGTTGATCCTTCAGGTACGCGAACAATTCATCCGGCTCCACATGCGCCAATTCGCAGACCAATAAATCCACCGGCTGAGTCAGCAACACCTTCAAATCCTCCAGCCCGCCAATATCCGCTGAGTGAGCAATGCGCGTGTTCGCATTTTCTAGCACAAAACTGAACGCCTCAAAGCCGGCCGGATATTTCTCGCCAAAGGTGGTCTTGAGCTGATCCAAATGCGTCGTGAGATGGGGTGTCACCGTGATGCCGCCCACCTGGAAGGAAGTGCTACTTTGCAACGGCTCAAAATTGAGCGCGCACGCCATGAGCTCCTCAAAGATATAAGCCGCATCCAGCATGCGGCGCACTGGCTCTACACCTTCGGCCGGCAAATGCACCGCGAGATCACGCGTGCGTTGATCCAGCCAAAATCCCTGCATGAGCATGAAAAAACCGCCCACATGATCGCAGTGCAAATGGCTCAGAACAATGCCATCGAGGTCATCGGGCTGCACTCCGGCCGCGCGCAGCCGACGGCTTACCGGCTCACCGCAGTCCAGAAGCAGCGTGCTGTCCTCTAGCTTAAAGAGAAACGCCGAATGCCCCCGGCGATCGCTGGCCCAGCCGTCGCCTGTGCCGAGTGCCTGAAAGGTAGCCTTGCTCATGGCGCAGGCCGCACCCTAACGAACAGAGGCCGCTTTTGTAAACGCTGCATCTGGGGCTGTTCACAGGACAGTTGGGATAACTTTTGATCGGATCAACCGCCCGGAATTCTACTTTCGGGCTGTGGCATCCGTTGGCGATCAATTGCGTCAGGCTCGCGAATCACAGGAACTCACCATTCCTGAGGTCGTGGACCAGACGAAAATGAAGACCGATCAGGTTCAGGCGCTCGAAAGCGGCGACTGGTCGATCTTTGCCGCGCCGGTATACACACGCGGGTTTGTGCGCAACTACGCTACGCTGCTCAAGCTGGATCCGGAGGCTTTGCTCAACGACCTTGATGTGGAGCTAGGGCAAGCCCAGCCGTCGGCCGCCAAGGCCGATGGCGATTCCCCGTTACGCGCCGGCGTGATCGATGGGCTGATGCTTCATTTTTCCGGCGTGAAATGGCGCGCGGTTATTCCTATTTTTTTGATTGTGACCATGGCGGTGGGCGGATTTTTCGCCGCCGATTATTGGCGCGACTATCAATCCCGCGATCATCTCGAAGGCTTGGGCTCCGGCCTGAACGATGCGCCTGTCCCGGGGGATGAGGATCAACTCCCCGTCATCACCAACGCGCCGCCCCCAGCGGCCAAGGGTTCTTGATTTTCGTGGGCTGCTCCCTATGCTTCCGCGGCTGTGCCCAACACCGCGCCCAATCCTGATGCTGCTCCCACGCGTGTGGGGATGATTTCGCTGGGCTGCGCCAAAAATCTGGTGGATGCCGAAGTCATGCTCGGTTCGTTGATGGCCGATGGGATGGAAATCACCAATGAGCCGGCGGAGGCGGATGCGTTGATCGTCAACACCTGTTCCTTTATCGACTCCGCGCAGGAGGAGAGTGTGGATACCATTTTGGAATCGTCCGAGCTGCGGTCGGTGCAGCAGCCCGGACAGGCTTTGATTGTCTCCGGCTGCCTGCCGCAGCGGTTTCGCAAGGAACTACCCAAACTAATGCCAGAGGTGGATGCCTTTATGGGTGTGGATCAAATCGCCGAGGTGTCGCGCATTGTGCGCGAGGCGATGGCGCATCGGTCCACGCAACCGGTTGAGGGCGCGCGGCCGGCGCGCAAGAAGAAGCCCGCGGCGCCTAAGAGCGAGATTAATATGCGGCCGCAGTACGTACCGGATGTGGAGACACCGCGGTTTCGCCTGACCCCGCAGCATTTTGCCTACGTGAAGATCGCCGAGGGCTGTAATCATCCTTGCAGTTTTTGCATTATCCCGCGCATGCGCGGCAGCCATCGCAGCCGACAACAGGCGGATATCGTGGCGGAGGCCAAGGAGCTGATTGCTCAAGGCGTTAAGGAGTTGAATCTGATTTCCCAGGACTCCACTTACTACGGCATGGACCTTCGGCCCGGTCATCGGCGCACCATTTCGTCGCCGGAAAAATTTGCGCGCGCCAATGCGGATTTGCCGGAGGACGCGGCGACGTTGTGCTCGCTGTTGCGGGAGTTGAACGCCATCCCCGGCGATTTTTGGATTCGCCTGTTGTACACCCACCCGGCGCACTGGACGGATGAACTGATCCAGACGATTGCCGAATGCCCGAAGGTGGCCCGCTATGTGGACATGCCGTTGCAGCATATTCATGACACGATGCTCGAGCGGATGCGGCGTGAAACTGATGGTCAGTATATCCGCGATTTGATCGCGCGCATTCGTGAAGGCATTCCCGGTATCGCGATTCGCACGACGTTTATCATTGGGTTCCCGGGCGAGACAGAGAAGCGGTTTGAGACGTTGCTCGATTTTATCCGCGACACAAAATTCGAGCGGCTGGGTGTTTTCGCCTATTCGAAGGAGGACGGCACTCGCGCCGGCGGCATGCGTGGGCAAATCCCGGTGGAGACCAAGGATGCCCGCTGTGCGGAGGCAATGGCGGCTCAGCGCAAAATCGCGCGCGCTCAGGGCAAGGCGTTGATTGGGAAAAAGCTGAACGTGCTCGCGGAGAAGCTGGCAACGGATCAGGATTTGCAGGGAGCTGATGTGCGTTCCTGGGAACACGGGTTGATTCGCGATACCAACCGCCGGAGTGCCAAGCTGGTCGATGGCCAATATACCATTGCCCGCGGCGAGGCGGATGCGCCGGATATCGATGGCCGCGTGTATGTGCAGGGCGAATTGCCTGTGGGCGATTTTTCCTGGGTGCGCGTGATCGGGCACACCGATTATGATTTAATTGCCGAGCCGGTTTAAACCCTGATGAATCTGCCGAACAAACTCACGACCTCCCGCTTTGCGATCACCATCGTGTTCGTAGTGGTGATGTTGTGGGACACCCTGCCTTACCACACCTCGTGGGCGGCGCTACTCTTTTTCATTGGCGGTATCACGGATATTCTGGACGGCTATCTGGCGCGCAAGCACGGACTGCAAACGGATTTTGGTGCGCTGATGGATCCGCTGGCCGACAAGGTGCTGGTGTGTGCGGGGTTCATCTTGTTGGTGGGGATGAAAGTGAATCCGGAAACCCAACTGGGTTCCTATCATCTGCCCGAGGCACTGGCTGCGCCGGGGCCGGAATTGCTAATGCCGGCGTGGATGGTGATTGTGATTGTGGCGCGCGAGTTGGCGATCACCGGCTTGCGGTTGTTGGCAGCCAACAAACAGGTGGTGTTGCCGGCGGAAAATATCGGCAAACGAAAAACCAATTTCCAGTTTGTGGCGGTGATCTCCATGCTGGTGATCGTGAGTTACCCCGAATGGGGCGCGGGCTGGGAGAAGTTTTTCGGAGCTGAAATTGCCGGCTGGCCGTGGAGCATTTGGTTTACGCTCATTGCCACTTGGGGTGCGGTGGGGCTCACGCTGGTGTCCGGCGCGCATTATCTCTGGCAAAACCGCGACCTGTATCTGAAGGACATGTAACGCATGGACCGTCTGATTCTCCTGCTCGCCCGCGGTGGCGGTCTGGGCCTCGCGCCCAAGGCACCGGGCACGGTGGGCACCTTGGGCGGTTTTCCCCTCACGGCGTTGTTACTGGTACCGGGAAATTTCTGGATCTATCTGGCAGGCTGCGCGGCCTTGGTGCCGCTCTCGGCGTGGATCTGCGGCGAAGCCGAACGCATCCTCGATTGCGAAGATCCGGGCGAAGTGGTGTTCGATGAAATCATTGCCGTGCCCATGTGTTTTCTTGGCGTGTTCGCACTCATGACCTTTCAAGGCGAGGGAATGCCCTCCGTGCAGAGTGTGCTGGCAATGCCATGGACGTGGGTTTGGGCATTGGCAGGATTTGGATTATTTCGCCTATTCGATATATGGAAACCGGGGCCCATTGATCACGCCCAGTCTTTTCGAAAAGGTTGGGGCGTGACGATGGATGACGTTCTTGCCGGTCTCCTTACCGGTGTCATCCTTGGCGGCGTGTATTTCGGTCTCCAATAAAAAAAGGGGCAAGGTGAACATGCCCCTCTCTGGTGATTGGTGGTGGATGGCTACTTCATCTTATTGAAGTTCTGCTGGAGGATTTCCCAGTCTTCCATGCCCTTGGTTTTCTCGAGGAACTTGGCGTTTATTTTGGCTTCGATGTCCTGTTTAGATGGGCGGTCGATTTGGTAGTAGATTCCGAAATGGCCGGGCACGAGTTCCTCCGCGAGGGCGTAGGCCGCATTCTCGTCCGTGGGATCATGGTCCTCGGGGACCTCTTTAAATTCCCCGCCCTTGCGTGGGTTGCTGGAATCAAAGGCGCCATCATAAAACTCAGTGCATTCGCTCAGGCATTCGATGAAGGCAAAGCCCTTGTGATCCATAGCGGCCTCCATCATGGAGAGTAGATGCTTCGGGTTGGTGTGCGTGCTGCGCGCCACGAAGGTGGCCCCGGCCGAGATGGCCTGCTGCATCGGGTTGATCGGCTTGTCCACGGCGCCCCACATATCCGTCTTACTTTTGAAGCCGATCGGACTGGTGGGGGAGGTTTGTTTCTTGGTCAGGCCGTAGACGTTGTTGTCCATCACCACGTAGGTGAGGTTCACATTTTTGCGCGCGCAATGGTTGAAGTGGTTGCCTCCGATGGAAAAGGCATCGCCGTCGCCGCCGAAGACAAACACATCCAGATCCTGCCGGGAGAGCGCAATACCGGTGGCAAAGGGCAGCGCGCGGCCGTGGATGTAGTGTGCGCCGTGTGCCTGCACAAAATACGGGAACCTGCTGCTGCAGCCGATGCCGGCCACGGTGGCGAACTTCTCGTGATGCAGGCCGCGGTTTTGGATGAGCTTGAAGTACAGCGCCAACACGGAGAAGTCGCCGCAGCCGGGGCACCACGTGGGCTTGTCGGCGGCGAGTTCCTTTTTGGTCAGCGGGTTTCTCTCGATTTCAACTGTGTCGCTCATGAAATTATTTCTCCTCCAGCTTAGCTTGCACGCGGGCCAGCACGTCTTTCACACGCCAAGTCAGCCCGTCGGTCTTGTTAATGCCCTCGATCTTGGGATCGCAGTATTTGGCCCGTAACAGTGCGCATAGTTGGCCGTAGCCATACAACCCTTCGTCATTGTTCTCCACCACATACACATGATTAAAGCCGGCGAAAATATCTTCCAAACCATCGGGCAGAGGATTGATGTGACGGATGGTAAGGGCGGACACGCTGTCGCCCGCCTTGCGCGCGCGTTCGGTGGCCTCGCGCAGACTGCCCTGAGTACTGCCCCAGCCAACCAGCAGTACATTGCCTTCTTCCGGGCCAAACACTTCCGGCTTGGGGAGGGCGCGACCAAGGGCCTGCAGTTTGCGGCGGCGCTTGGCGTTCATGTCCAGGTGCATTTTCGGGGAACCGCTGGGATGCCCCATCTCGTTATGCTCCAGGCCGGTCACAACAGGATATTTGCCGCTCTTGATGTAAGTGCCCGGTGCGGCGTGCTGCGTTTTGCCGTCCGGCGCTGAGAGATCGTAGGGTTTGTGATCCTCGCGCGGGGTGAGGTCCGGTGAGATGTCCTGACACACCTCCTTTAGCTTCGGCATCCCGAAAGCCTCAATGCGAGTGGCAATGGCCTGATCGGTGAGGATGATCACCGGCGTGCTGTATTCGCGCGCGATATTGACTGCTTCGATGGCTGTGTAGAAACAATCCTCCACGCTCGCGGGGGCCAGAACCACACGGGGCGAATCGCCATGGCCGCCAAAGCAGGCGATGTTCAAATCACTTTGTTCCACGTTGGTGGGCATGCCGGTGGAGGGGCCGCCGCGTTGGACATCGACGACGATTAGCGGAATCTCCGCCATCACCGCCCAGCCGATTGCTTCGCCCTTGAGCGCAATTCCCGGGCCGGAAGAGCCAGTGATCGCGCACTGGCCGCCCCAACTGGCACCAATGGCCATGGAGACCGCGGCAATTTCGTCTTCGCACTGGACAAAAATGCCGTCGTACTTGGGCAGTTCGCGGCGAAGTAATTCCATGATGTCCGACCACGGAGTGATCGGGTAACCGGCTCCGAACCGAACACCGGCGGCGAGGATACCGTAGGCTAGGGCTTCGTTGCCCGTGCACACGACTTGTTCCGAGTCGCGCGCCTTGGGATCGTCAAATTCGTAGATCTCCGCCAGCGTAGTGAGCGGGTAGCCGTTGCCGGCATGGAAGGCCGAGAGCGCGGTGGTGGTGACGCTCTCGGGCTTGCCTTTGAAGCGTTCGGCAATCAACCCCTCAATACGGCCGGCATCGAGGTCAAACATGCGCGCGACCAAGCCAAGTGCGAAAATATTTTTGCCCTTATCCTTGGCCGTGCCGCCGATGGCTTCCACGGTAAGCTCGGCAATCGGACAGCCAATATGGCGGAATTTTTCCTTTAGATCATCGCGCGGTTCCACGTGTGCCGTGTCGTACAAAACGATGCCGCCTTCCTTGACGAAATCAATGTGGTTATCGTAGCTGTGCTGGTAGAAGGCCATCAACACATCGGCTTCGTCACCGGACGACAATACCTCGCCGGAACTGAGGCGGACTTGGAAGATGGACGGGCCGCCGGAAATGGTGGAGGGAATGGTCATGAACGTCATGACCTCTTGCTCGCTTCGCCCAGCTAAACGCGCCAAGAAACCGCCGATGGACTGGATACCATCCTGCGAATTTCCTGCAATTCGGATTACGGCCTCCTGAATTTTAGAGACCTTTGGGTTCTCACTGACGGCCTCATCGGCCGTGGAACTATCGCTCATCGATTGTTGGATCAACAAAATTGCCGGCAGCTATCACGTCCTGCACCCCGGCTTCTTCTCTCAAAGAGAAGATGAGCGAAACTAACACCAAAAGTCGACCTGTCAAACGATATTCACAAAAGAAATGAGTTTTTTGGAAAGCCAGTATGACTCTGAAAAAATGGAACCAAATCAATTCATCAGAAGTGTTTTACGCACCCCTGACGATCATTAATTTTACTAATTTATAAGGGGTCGTAATCAGGTCTGTTGGAGGGCCCATTCGAGGCCTTCGAGGACGCCTTCGCCGCATTCGCTGGATGCGATAAAGCCGTCGATGCGTTCCATGTGGGCGATGACTTCGCTGATGGAATTGGCCGGAGACACTAGCCATTCGGCGCGATCGGGCTGCAGCATGGAGAGGTCATTCCAGTGATCGCCAGCCACAAAAATGCCTTCGCGCGGGATATCCAATTGCTGGGCTAGCTCGGTCAAGGCCGTTCCTTTGGTGAAGTCTGTGTGCGACAAACGCCCGTAGATATCATTGCGCACAAAGGTCAGCTGCGGGTCATCGGCAAAAAAGGCGTTCACAAATTCTTGAATGGCATCGGCATCGCGGTTGTTGCGGGCGATCAGGCAAAAGGGAGACCATTCATCTTCGTACACGTTGGCACTGAAATGCAGGTTCACCCAGTCGAACAACTCCGGCAACCGATCGGCGATCGAGGCAAAGAGCGCGGCCTGCGTGCGAGTGCAGCGGTCATTCCAGGCCGCCAATGGCTCGTAGCCGTGTCCCACGCACCGGAAGATTTCGCGTTCCACCACCACGACGTAATCCGGATGCACCGTCAATTCAGCGTTATCAATGCCGAGGCGCAGGTCATCCAGCGTGCGGCCGGTGTTGATGACCCAGGTGGCACCCTCGGCTTGCAACTGGGCCAACTTGGTCTGCAGGGCCTGCGGTACGGGCGGTTCGGTGAAGTCCGAATGCAGAGTGCCGTCGAAATCCGTGCAAATGAGCTGGAGCGGGGTGGGCATGGTTGGATCTTGCGCGGCCCAGTACATCGGCCCCACAATGCGCTGTCAAAAGCAATCCATTCGCTTCCCCTGCCATGGCCGACGAACTGCAAACCCAATATGATGATGCCGTATTCGCCTATACCACCGGCGATTACACCGGTGCGGCGGCGGGCTTTGCCGCCGTGCTATCGGCGGATCCGGCGCATTTCGAGGCCCAGCTTTCGTTAGGGATGGCGTATTATCGGATGGAAGATTTCGCCCGGGCCATTGAGGAAGGCAAAAAGGCTGAGGCCATGAATCCCAACGAACAGCGGGTGCACACCAATTTATCACTAGCCTACATGCGCTCGGGCGACAAGGAGACGGCAGAGCATCACGGACTCCAGGCCAAGCTGTCCGGATGGCGCGGCAACATGGAGGCACCGAGGGGCGATGCAGGAGAGGATCCCTTGAAAATGGCCGAGCCGAAGCCGGAGAATATCAAGCTGCCCACCAAATTTCCCGATCAACCCTGGAAGAAAAAGAAGGACTAACATGAAAAGCGCGTATGAACTGGCGATGGAACGCCTGCAAAAGGAATCGCCCGACCAATCCTTGAGTGAGGAAAAGAAGGTTGAACTGGCGGAGCTGGATAACCTGTACAAATCCAAACTAGCTGAACGAGAAGTGTTTCTAGGCGGCAAGATAGCCGAGGCCGAAGCCACCGGCGACTTCGAGGCATTGGATCAACTGCAGCGTCAGTTGGCTTCCGATAAGAAGACGCTGGAATCGGAGTTGGAAGAAAAGAAGGAAGCGGCGCGAGGCGCTTAACGACACGAAAAATCCCCCGCGCGGAGGCGCAGAGGATTTTGGAGAACCCCGGAGACCTATCTCTGGGCAAAGACCGGGGCCGGAACGTTGAACTGTTCGTCCAACCGGTTGAGTTGACTGAGGAGCCCGACCACTTTCTTCATGTTGCGGTGGACATCCACGAGGGATTTGTTGGCGGTTTCCAAATCACCGATCACGGCGGCGGCGTAGTAGAGGCCTTTTTCCTCCTGGATGCTGGGGAGCATTTCCGCGAGTTCGCCATTCACTGAGAGAACCATCTCGGCATTTTTTTGAATAGCGGCGGCTTTGTCCTCAGCGACTTTGGCCAATTGACGGTAGCGATCGGCCAAGCGGTCGTTTTGCTTGGCGTTGGCGGTGGTGGTGCACCATTCGGCTTGCTGATGCGCGAGGCTGATGGCGCCGGCGATCTTCTTGTTCAAGGCACCGTCGGCGGCAGTGACGCTGACGCTGTATTCGATTTGCGTGATGATGTTGTCGAACTCCGACATTTTTTCGCGTTGCGAACGGTTCAATCCTTCGAAGACGCCGAGGGATTTTTCAATGCTGACAACCATTTGGTTGACTGCATCCTTCAAGGTGCCATTGGCTTTTTGGGTGAAGCCTCCATCGCGGGGGGCATCGCCGGCGAGGGCGGGGCTGGCCGCGAAGAGCGTGGCGGCGAGTACGGTGGTAGTGATGATGTGTTTCATGATAGATCCTTTTTCTTGGTTGGTTTCGTTGATGGCGTTTTGCCTCATGCCCTTACCCACGCCGGGCGGGCGGGGTTTCTTTCACGGGCAAGAAATTTTTTTCATTTTCTTGGGTCTGCCACTGGAAAGAACCTGTTTTTTGGGGAATATTGAATCAAGGCAATCGGGCTGGTTTTATGGCTTCCTCAATTATTTCCGCTGAACCCACCTCGCACATTCCTGATTATCGGCTGTTGCTGAAGATCGGGGAAGGAGCGTTTGGGCAAATCTGGATGGGCCGCGACGCGCTGGGTCTGCACCGCGCGATCAAGGTGATTCGGTACGAAGATTTCAAATCACTGGAATCGTATCAGGCTGAATATTATGGCATCCGCCATTACGCGCCGTTTTCGCACAAGTACGAGGGCCTGCTGGAAATTCATCATGTGGGAATCCAAAAAGAGGAGGGTTATTACTACTACGTAATGGATTTGGCCGATGACCTTGCGGGCGGGGCGCGGGGCTCGATGGACTATGAACCCAAGACCTTGCGCGCTTATCTGGACGCGCAGCCCGATCATCGGGTGAACGTGGAGGAAGCCCTGCGAATCGGCATTGAGGTGGCGGAATCCCTGAGTTACCTGCACTCGGTGGATTTGGTGCATCGGGACATCAAGCCGGAAAATATTGTGTGCATTAATGGTAAATGGAAACTGGCTGATCTGGGATTTGTAACCACGCGCGGCGGCAAAACCTTTGTGGGATCGCTGGGCTACATTGCGCCCGAAGGCCCGGGACATCCGTCGGCGGATGTGCATAGCGTGGGCAAGATTCTTTATGAAATGGTCACCGGCAACGAGGTGGCGGATTTCCCGGAATGCCCAAGCTGGGTGTTTGAAGATGATGCTGAGGCGATGCGTTTTCAGGATCTGAACCCGATCATCCTCAAAGCCGCAGACCCGATTCCGGATCAACGACATCAATCCGGCTGGGGTTTGCTGGGTGAATTGGAGGCGCTGTTGCCCGGGGCCGAGCCGGAATCGGTGGCGGTGAGTGAAGCGGCTGCACCAGATTGGGACCGGTATGTGTATGCCGCCTTGGCGGCCGGATTGGTGTTGGCGGTGACCAATTATGTACGCCTGATTGACCAGGCATTGGACGAAGCCACTGTGCCGACTGAGCAGAGAGTCGAGCATCAATAATTTTCCTGAAAGAAACCGCAGCTCCTTTGCGTGCATAAAGATATGGAAACGACCAAGGCGAAAATGAACTGGGACAATACCCGCCGTACCCTTCTAGAGCGCCTGCGCCGCACGCGCACGGATGAAGCCGGTTGGTACGATTTTTTTGATACCTACTCGCGGCTCATTTACAGCGTGGCGCGCAAGTCCGGTTTGGGGCATTCGGATGCCGAAGACATGGTGCAGTCCACGACCTTAAAGGTGGCGCAATATATTCAGCGTTTTGAAATCAATCCGGGTCGAGGCAAGTTTCGAAACTGGGTCTGCATGATCACCAAACAGCAAATCGCCAACCACTACCGCAAGCTCCATCGCCAACCGCCCCTCGCCGAATGGGAACCGGGCGAGAAGGAGATGGAGCCGGAGGTTGAGGATCCGGTCAACCAGTGGGATGCCCTATGGGAGAATGAATACGTCAATCACGTGAATGATCTGGCCTTGGCCGAGGTGAAGAAAAAGGTCAGCCCGAAACAGTACCAGATTTTCCATCTCTATTGCATCAAGGAGCATGATGTGAAACGCATCGCCACCTTGTTGGGTGTATCGTCGAACGAAGTGTATCTCGCCAAAAACCGCGTGCAGCCTTTGTACCAGGAAGCCTCGCGGCAAATTCTGGAGGACGCACGGGAAGCGGAACCGGCCTAATCGGTTACTTGGTCAGGGCAAAATATTGCAGCGCTGCCACGATAATGGAGTGGCGGATGCGACCTTCTCGGATGAGGTGCGGGAGGTCGGCTTCGGGAATGAGTCGTGTGATCAGATCTTCGCCGGCATCCCACTCTACTTCGTGAGTGCGTTGGCAGTTTTCCACCAGAATGGTGTGCACGCGGTTGTTCATGATGGCGGGGTTGGCGTAACATGCGCCGATGAGCCGAGCGTTCTCGCCGGTGTAACCGGTTTCCTCGCGTAGTTCGCGCAAGGCGGTGGCGACCGGATCGGTCTCGCCGGGGTCCATCATGCCGCCAGGAATTTCCAGCTCCACGGTTTCCGAGCCCTGCCGGTATTGCTCGACGAACACTACCTCACGTTCAGGCGTGAGGGCGATGATGTTCACCCAGTCGGGGCACTCGAGCACGACCATCTCATGCTCGGAGCCGGTGCGCGGGTTGGTGGTGTGGTCTTCGCGGATTTTAAAAATTCGATGATCGCTGACCACACGGCTCGCGTGCTTTTCCCATTTGCGAATCTCGTCACTCATGATTGCTGACGTTCGTCGTGGGCGGTTTTCATGAGCTGCAATAAATGCAGCAACGCATCCTGATGGGTGCGGCCGTCTTGTTCGGCGAGTTGATGGGCGCGTTTGTCGAGCTGGGCGGCCATGTCGTGGGCTTTATTAGCCGGCACACCGAGCTGCTGCAAGGCACCGGTCAGAGCCGCTTGCTCGGAGTCGGTCATTCAACCCCGGCGTCGGCGCGCGAAACGATGGTGATCGACAGCACACCTTGGCGTTCCTCAGGTCGGCTGTTTTCGCCGCCGCCACCGCATGGCACGGCGCCCAAGGTATCGAGTACTTCCTCGCCCTTGATCAGTTCGCCGAAGCAGGTGTATTGGCCGTCGAGAAAATTAGCGGGGGCGAGGCAGATGAAAAACTGGCTGCCGGCAGAGTCTGGATCGCTGGATCGGGCCATGGAAAGCACGCCCTTGTTGTGCGGGCGATCGCTGAATTCAGCTTCGATCTTGTAGCCGGGATCGCCGGTACCCCAACGGAATTCCTCGCTGGGATCCTTGGTGAGCGGGTCGCCGCCTTGGATCATGAAACCCTTCACAATCCGGTGAAAGCAGGTGCCGTCATAAAACGCATCGTTGGCGAGTTTCTTGAAATTCTCCACTGTTTTCGGGGCTGTCTCGGGCCAAAACTCTACCACCAGTTCACCTTGAGTGGTGCTGATCACGGCAACTTCATTATTGGATGCACTCATAAAAAACCAAGGTCGCGCATTTACCCCTAATGTGTCAAAAATGAAAAAAGTCTCGCAACCCACAGCCAATCCGCTTTCATG
>CAJWVY010000078.1 GCA_913048135.1 uncultured Verrucomicrobiales bacterium | reverse complement strand
CCGCCCGACGCAGCGTGTATATCTTTGTAAAACGCTCCCTGCATGAGCCGTTCTTGGCTTCGTTTGACTGGGCGGATACGGATAACACCTGCGATGTGCGGTTCGTTACCACCGTGCCCACGCAAACGTTGACCATGCTCAATAGCAAATTCCTCAACGACTCCGCCGAGGTGTTGGCCACGCGATTGCAGGGGGATTCACAGAAAATTTCAGAACAGGTGAGCCGCGCCATCGAGTTGGCCACCAGTCGGCCAGCGACCGATGCTGATATCTCCGACGGCGTGAAACTCATTAATACCTTCCAGCAGGGCGGCATGGATGCCAATCAGGCTCTTCAGCGATTCTGCCTGCTTGTGCTAAACTTAAACGAATTTGTCTATCTCGACTAAACATCAACAATCCTTTATTTTGAAACAGGCTTATGGCGAATATTGAAAAACCGATGAACACGTTTTGCGGACAAACCTCGCGGCGTGAGTTTTTGCATCAGGTGGGGGGCGGTTTCACCTCGCTCGCCCTCACCGGCATGATGGCGAAGGACGGTTTCTTGGCAAATCAGGCACATGCGGCTGACGGCCAAACACCGTGGGATAATCCACTCAAGCCCAAGAACCCGCCGCTGCCGGCCAAGGCCAAGCACGTGATCTTTCTGTTCATGTACGGTGGGCCAAGCCAGGTGGATACCTTTGACTACAAGCCCAAGATGTATCCGCTCGATGGCAAAACCATTGAGGTGAAAACCTTTGGGCGCGGCGGTAAGAAAAACGGCGGTCGTGTGGTCGGCCCCAAATGGCAGTTCAAACAATACGGTCAATGCGGTAAACACGTCTCCGATCTCTTCCCGCATCTCGGGCAGCAATCCGACAAGATCGCTTATCTGCACTCGATGACTGCGGATTCGCCGATCCATGGCTCGGCGATGTTGATGATGAATTCCGGCCACGTGCTCAGCGGTAAACCCTCACTGGGTTCGTGGGTCAACTATGGGTTGGGCTCGGAAAATGAGAACCTGCCAGGTTATGTGGTGATGCTCGACCCCACCGGCGGCCCGATCAGCGGCGCCAAAAACTGGACCAGCGGATACATGCCCGCGGCGTTCCAAGGAGTGACCGTCAACGCCAGCGGCACGCCGATTCTGGACCTCAAGAATGCCCGCGGCATGAGCCAGCAAGAGCAGCGCACCATGCTTGATGCGTTGAACAAATACAACGGCCGTCACCTAAGTAATCGCACGGACAACTCCAACCTATCCGCTCGCATCGCCAGCTACGAGCTCGCCTATAAGATGCAGATGAGTGCACCGGAGGCGGTGGATTTCGATCAGGAGAAGGAACACGTAAAGGCGCTTTATGGCATTGGCGAACAGCGCACGGATGATTTCGGTAAGAAATGTCTGCTCGCCCGCCGGCTCGTAGAACGCGGTGTGCGCTTCATACAAATCTATAGTGGAGGCAACCATAACGATGCCAACTGGGATGCCCACGGCGACCTCGTGAAAAACCACAGCTACCACGCCGGCAACACCGATAAGCCCATCGCGGGGCTTTTACAGGATCTCGAACAACGTGGCCTACTCGACGAAACTCTGATCGTTTGGGGTGGTGAATTTGGCCGCCAACCCACTGCTGAGTACGCAAAAGGCACAGGGCGTGATCATAACAGCTACGGTTTTACGATGTGGATGGCCGGTGGTGGTATTAAGGGGGGTGTGAGCGTTGGTCAAACCGACGAGATCGGCAGTAAGGCCGTGGAAAACCGGTTCCATGTTAAGAATCTGCACGCCACCATACTTACCCAACTGGGCTTTGATCCCAATCAGCTCAGTTACTTCTACCGCGGCCTCGATCAGCGGCTGGTAGGTGTGGAAGGAGCCGAGCCGATTAGTCAGATAATCTAGAGGACTTAATCATCCAAAATAAAAGCGCCGGACAATGTCCGGCGCTTTTTTGATTTATCGATTAAACTCGGTTATTCGCCCGGCTGAAGGATCACCTTCATCAAGCCGGCTTCGGCGGCGTAGAGGCGGTCGAACCAGTTGGCACCCTCCTCGAGGGTGGCTTTGGCGCTGATCAGCGGCTCCACCTGAATCACGCCACGCGACAGGAGATCAATGCACTCGGGGTATTCGCCGTTGGAACCGCAGGTGCCGTAGACGGTCAGCTCACGCGTGACCACTGATTGCAGTGGGAAATTCACTTCCGGCGCGAGGTTTCCGACCAGCGTGACCGATCCACCCTTGCGGGTGCTTTCGATGGCGGTCTTGACGGTGGCCGTGGCACCGACCACTTCCATAGCGATATCCGCCCCACGTCCGCCGGTAGCGTCCTGAATGGCCTTGACGGCATCGGTGTTCTTGGGGTTGACGCCCAGATCGGCGCCGAGTTCCTGGGCAATTTTGAGTTTTTCATCGGCGAGATCTACGGCAATCACCTTTGTGCAGCCTGCAGCCTTGAGTGCTTGAATAACAAGCAGACCTATCATCCCGGCACCCACGACTACAGCACTATCACCAAGAGTTACTGGAGTACGGTTAACCGCGTGCACAGCCACAGATACTGGTTCGATCATGGCCGCATGCTCAAAAGACAGGTTGTCCGGTATTGGGTAAATAATATGTTCCGGCACCACTGAATATTCTGCAAAACATCCGTGTTGTCGGTACTCGCTGCAGGAAACGCCTAGGACGCGCCGATCTTCGCAGAGGTTTTGCTGGCCGCTTCGGCAGAAATAGCATTTGCCGCAGGAAACCATGGAATCAAAGGTGACTCGATCGCCTTCCCTCACGTTTGTAACCAAACTGCCGATTTTGGCCACTACACCACTGGCTTCGTGCCCCATGATCAACGGAGGAATACGACGTCCGCTGGAACCATCAAAGCCGTGAATATCGCTGCCACATATGCCACAGGCCTTGATTTGTACAAGTACTTCATGGTCGCCAAACTCTGGGTCTGGCATATCCGTCACAGTCAGCTTTTTATATTCCTCAAGCAACAGGGCTTTCATCGGCGCGGAGGATAGGGGGGGGATCGCTTTACGCAAAGGCTTTTCATAACTCAAAAACCCATTAGTCATATTCGTTTTCTGGAGGGTTGCCTTTTTGTTGGCGTCTGATCAATTATGATCCCCGACATGCGATTCTCGATTCCTTCTGCACTTATTCTCTACCTGACTTTGATGCTCGGGCCAGTTCAAGCCGATGAGCCAAAAACACCCGCTGTTAAGCCGGCTGTTCAGGCTCGTCCTATACCAGGTCGGGGTCCAATTCGTTTGCCCGGTCGTGGGCCTGTCGGTCAACCTGCTAAGCCGGAGCCTATTAAGTGGGGCGAAAAACAAATCGTTCTCACCGCCACCATTACGGACATTAAACAGGGGCCCACCGCCCGATCTTTTCCGCCGATTTATAATCACACGCTCACTCTCAAGGTTGATCAGGTACTGCGCGGTTCACTAAAACCTGGCACCGTGCTGAAGGCGAATCATTCGGCGCGTCAACAGGCCAAGCCGAATTTTCCAGAAGGCAAGGTCGTGGTGGCCTTGAGTAATGTGCGAGGTGGGAACCGTGTCGAAGGATTGGAGTT
This sequence comes from uncultured Verrucomicrobiales bacterium, assembly GCA_913048135.1. Classification (GTDB taxonomy): domain Bacteria; phylum Verrucomicrobiota; class Verrucomicrobiia; order Limisphaerales; family UBA1100; genus UBA1100. Next base: position 10,840 of record CAJWVY010000078.1, on the reverse strand, counting down.
GGCGGACGCAAAGAAGCTGGCGACGATCCAGTTGGCATGTGAATTACCGCTGGGTTGGCGACAGGAAAACGGTAAGACGCTTTCACCCTGGGCCAAGCAAAAGGATCGGGCATGGCCGAAGGGTGCGAAGGCGGGGGGCAAACATTTCTGCACGACCACCGGTCGTCCGGCCTTGTTGGTGAACAGTAATGCGATATTTCACGCGGCCAAAGTGGAGCCCAAGAAGGCGATCAAGTGGACCAATCCAGACGGCGACGGCGAATACAAGATCACAGTGTCCAATCCCACCGATCAGCCGTTGACCGTGGATGCCCTGCGGCGTGAAGGCAAACGCGTGCTTTGGAAGGAGAGCCTCGTGATTCTCTGTCAGGGCCAAGCCTACACCGCGCCGGGTTCAGTGGGGCTGTTGCGTCCCACACAACCGGTGGTGTTGAAGCCGGGTGAAACCATTTCCACCGTGATCAACGCGCTGGAATTACAGGGGCCCAATTGGCCGCGCGGCGGGTATCGGATTGAGTTTCAGTTCTGCCTCGGGCAACGGAGCAGCAAGCAGAGCTTCTATTACATGGCCCGCCATCACGATGTGATACGCGCGTCTTTGAGGAAGCCGATCAACTAGCTACGCTTCCACGCGCCGTCCGGAGCGGGAGGATTCATAAATCCGGTCGATGGTTTCCAGCACGGCGACCATGCTCTCGGGCGTGTTGCGGCAATCTCCGCCTTCGTGCGCGCAGCGCACCCAGTCGCGCAACAGGGCGACCATCGCCTTGCCGCCGTATCCGGGTGTGTCGTCCGGAGGTAGCTCGAAAGTTTCCTCCATGGCCATGAATTGCGGTTGGGGTCCGTGGATTTCCAATACGCCGCCGGTGCCGGTCCGGCTGGGGTCCCAATGCACCCAGCGCTGCGTGCCACGCAGGTTCCATTGGATGTCGTTCAACCAGCGCGGATGCCAGTAGCCTCCGGTGAAGGTGGCCAATCCGCCGCCCGATAGATCCAGAATCGCGCTGCCGCCATCTTCCATATCGATTGGAGTGCCGCCAAAATTCCCCACGCGCGCGGTGACGCCGGTGACCGTTTGACTCGTGACATAGCTCAACAAATCCAGATGATGGCAGCCGAGCCAGTTGAAAAATCCCACCGGGCCGCTGACTTTGGGATCAAACAGGTAATGACCGGGGTCGCGCCGGAACACGTTGCTTGTGGTCCATGTCATTTCTAGGCTAATCAACTTGCCGAAGCTGCCGTCGGCCATCATGTCGCGCAGTCGGTTGGCGCCTTCCTCGTAGCGCCACATGTAGCCGGCTTGAAACGCCACGCCGGCCGTACGCACGGCCTCCGCCATGCGCTGGGCATCAGCGGCGTTGGCGGCTCCGGGTTTTTCCAGAAGGATATGTTTGCCCGCCTGCGCCAGTTGCACCACGGCATCAGGACCGGTGTTGTTTGGGAGGCAAACGAGGGCGCCATCGAACAGATCGCCACCGTCGCGAAGCAACGCCTCCACGGTCTCAAACCGCGGTAGGTCTGTATACCGTTGTTCAAGACTGGTGGTGCCGTTGTCAAAAGCCGGCACTAAGGCGGTGATTTCCACCGCATCCAACACCTGCCGCAGCGATTCCCGCCAGCCCATCCCATGCGGATGGTCAATGCCGAGAACAGCAATGCGGAGAGGGGCGGGCACAATCAATTAGGGCGCTACGGACACACCGTTCGGTCCGGGCATGCGGTCATCACCCGGCGGTACTGCCAGAGTGACTTGGCCGTCGAGGGTGACCTTATAGACGCAACCGGTTTTGGGAGCCACGGCCTGATCACTGTCCAGCGGCCAGAGCTGGCGTTCGCCGTCGGGGTTGAACATCCAGCTGGGCTTGCTCATGTCGGTGACATACACACTGTTGCCGTCCTTGCTGGCAGCCACGTCATTGAGAAATTCAATAGACGGCGGGAAATCCGCTACCTCGGCAATCTTGGTGGCGTTACCTTCGGCGTCCACTTTCCACATGGTGGTTTCGTCGGCAGTCACCAGATAACCTCCCACAAAGGCAATTCCCTTGGGCGAGTTCATACCGCGGCAAAATCCCTTCACCTCGTCGCCGTCGATCACGTTGATGCCGCCGTCACCGGGTTCATCGCCGTTGATCATGGTGACGTAGAGTTTGCCGTCAAATCCGCGGCACACGCTCTCGGGCTTGGACGGGGCATCGAGTGTCTTGGACACGGTAGCGGTGCCGTCGTCGTTGAGTTTGAGGAAATGGATTTTGCTCTCGAGCATGTCCGGCACCACGAGCTGCTTGCCGGCTCGGTCGAGGTAGAAATCTGCCGCCGTGGTGAAATCGCCCTTCAGTTCTCTCTTTTCCTGGGTGGCTAAGTTGTAGGACCACACCTTACCGAGCGGCCAGCTGGAGACGTAGAGCATGTCGCCGTCCTGCTCGATGGCGTCGGCGCCCCGGAATCCCGAGGCGATGATGTCCATTTTGCCGTTCTTATAGCTCACCAGGTTGCCGGTGAAAAAGTCGCCCATGAGCAGGGTTTCCTTATTGGATTGGCAGCCCGCGCCAAACAGCAGGCCGATGCCCAAAAGCAATGTGAATGCGTATGGATTTTTCATGTGGAGCGCTCAGGATGTCCCGCGTCTCAGAAGGGGTCAATGTAATTTGCCGCTGTCAGGGAAGGGCGTTGCGTCCGCCCGAACGGAGTGGTTCAATACCCGCATGACGCGCTTCCTCACCGTTTTCTTATGTTGGGCTTCCCTAGCGATGGGCGGCGACAAGGCGTTGCGGCCCAACATTATTTTGATCATGGCCGATGACATGGGTTTTTCTGACATCGGTTGTTATGGCGGTGAGATTCAGACGCCCAACCTTGATCGGTTGGCGGAGCATGGCCTGCGGTACACGCAGTTTTACAACACCGCCCGCTGTTGCCCCACGCGCGCGTCGCTGATGACCGGTCTGTATGCGCATCAAGCGGGTATGGGCGCGATGACTCGGCCGACTCCGTTGCGCGGTTATCAGGGGCACATCAACCGCAATTGTGTGACCATTGCTGAGGTGTTGAAGCAGGCTGGATATGCGACGTTCATGTCCGGCAAATGGCATCTCACGGAGGATAAAAATAAACTAGTCACCGGCTCCAAGCACAACTGGCCTCGGCAGCGCGGGTTTGATCGATTTTTTGGGACTATTGCTGGCGCCGGCAGTTTCTACACACCACAGACCCTGACTCTGGATAACGCGCCGATCACGGAGTTTCCTAAGGACTTTTACTACACCACCGCCATTGGCGAGCACGGCGCGCAGTTCATTCGTGAACATGGTGCTGATGAAAATGATCAACCGTTCTTCCTGTACGTGCCGTTCACCGCGCCGCACTGGCCGTTGCACGCCTTGGAAAAGGACATCAAAAAGTATCGCGGCAAATATCTCAAAGGCTGGGATGCCATCCGCGCTAAGCGCCATGCGCGTCAGTTGAAGATGGGGTTGGTCGATCAACGCTGGCCGATTAGTGCCCGACACGAACGCGCGCCGGCCTGGGAAACACTCGACAAGGCCAAACAAAAGGAGATGGACGAGCGCATGGCGATTTATGCCGCGATGATCGACAGCATGGACCAGGCGATCGGCCACATCCTCAAAGCTGTGGCGGATCTGGGTCAAACCGAGAACACGGTGGTCCTCTTTCTGGCCGATAACGGGGGCTGCGATGAATCCGGCCTGTACGGATTCGAGCGCAAAAAGGGCGGCAAGCTGGGCACGGACAGTTCCTTTGCCAGCTACGGCCTCTGCTGGGCCAACGCCAGCAACACGCCGTTCCAGTTTTTCAAGAAAGACAATCACGAAGGCGGCATCGCTTCGCCGCTCATCGTTCACTGGCCCGAAGGTATTGAAAAAGAGGCTCACGGCAAGCTACGGCATGAACCGACGCACGTGATCGATATCATGGCCACCGCCGTGCAATTGGCCGGGGCGGAATATCCCGCGCGCTTTCGCGGACACGACATCCTGCCGCTGGAAGGGCTCAGCTTGTTGCCCACCTTTGAAGACAAACCGCTCGACCGAACCGCGCTGTATTGGGAACACGTGGGGAATCGCGCCGTGCGCTCGGGTGATTGGAAGCTCGTGGCCAACACCCGTTTCCGAAAGCAGGAATGGGAGCTCTACAATCTGCGCACCGATCGGACCGAGACGGTCAACCTCTTCAATCAACGTGAAGACAAGGCGCAGGAACTCAAAACGCTCTGGCAGGCCTGGGCCACCCGTGCTTATGTATTGCCCAAGCCGGGCGGCAAGAAATCTAAGAAATGAAAACAACATTCATCACTCTCATCGCACTGGCGTTTACTGCTTCCGCACAACTGGTCAAACTTGAAGGCGCTAAGGCCGTGCAGTACAAGGAAGCCAGTGGCGCCAAGCTCTTCCTGCACGTGTTTAACCCGGAAGGGCACAAGACCACCGATGCACGGCCGGCTATTGTATTTTTCTTTGGCGGCGGCTGGAATGGCGGCACGCCGAAGCAGTTTGAGCCGCACTGCCAGTACCTTGCCCGGCGCGGCATGGTGGCGATCACGGCCGAGTACCGCGTGAAAAGCCGCAATAAAACTTCTCCTTTCGAATGCGTTGCGGACGGAAAATCCGCCGTGCGTTTCGTTCGGGCAAACGCCGCCAAGCTGGGCGTTGACCCCAAACGCGTGGCGGCCGGTGGCGGTTCGGCAGGCGGACATGTGGCTGCGGCCACTGGGAATTGCCCTGAGCTGGAGGAGCCGGGTGAAGACACCAAGATTAGCAGTCAACCCGATGCGTTGGTGTTATTTAATCCCGTCTATGATAATGGCCCCAAGGGCTATGGCCACAGTCGCGTGCAGCCGCGATGGAAGACGATTTCCCCAATGCACAACATCCGCAAAGGCGCGCCGCCCACGATTGTATTTCTTGGCACTAAAGATGATCTCATTCCCGTGGCCACCGGCGAGGAATACGATCGCCGCATGAAAGCCGCCGGTAGCCCCAGTGAACTGCACTTGTACAAGGATGCCACGCACGGATTTTTTAACCAAGGTCGCCCGGGCGGTCATTACGCCGATACCGTGGCCAAGATGGATGCGTTTCTTGTGAAACACGGTTGGCTGCAAAAGAAATGAATCAGATTTTCTCTATAGCATTGTTGGCTGCGGGAGCGTTCTTGGCCTCGGCACAGGAGCGCACGCCCGAGGCGTTGTTCAAACTCTGGGATCGAAATGAGGACGGTAAACTGGTTCTCAGCGAACTGCCACCGAATGCGAAGCCGAATTTCCGGAGGGTGGATACCAACGAGGATGGCGCCATTTCCCCAGCCGAACACAAGGCCTTCCTCACCCGCCGCCCAGCGCCGCGTGCGCCTCAAGGCGTCAAAGTGCTGCGCGACTTGCCCTATGCCGATACGGATAATCCCCGGCAACGACTCGATTTGGTGCTGCCGGAAAAACGGATCGGAAACGAGCCATTACCTCTGGTGGTTTGGATCCATGGTGGCGGTTGGCGCAATGGTGATAAACGCAGCGGAATCAATCGCGTAGCTCCGGTAGTGACGACAGGTCGGTACGTCGGTGCCACCATAGGGTATCGGCTCAGCGGAGAAGCTCAGTGGCCCTTGCAAATACATGACTGTAAAGCGGCAATACGCTGGTTACGCGCACACGCCAAAGAATACGGTATTGATCCCAAACGCATCGCCGTTTGGGGTTCCTCTGCTGGCGGACATTTGGTGAGTATGCTGGGGGTGAGTGGTGAGGTTGAAGTCCTAGAGGGTAAATTAGGCAAACATCTGGGCCAATCCAGCCGAGTTCAGGCGGTTGTGAATTATTATGGACCGAGTGCTTTATTGTTGATGAGCAGTAAACCTAGCCGGATTGATCATGATGATAAAGATTCTCCTGAAAGTATGCTTATTGGTGCGCCGATCCAGAAAGCAAAGTTTAAGGCCCAACAAGCCTCACCTTTGACTCATGTCACCAAAGACGATGCGCCACATCTTCACGTTCATGGTACCAAGGATCCTTTAGTGCCTTTCCATCAGTCCGAAATTTATCATAGTGCCTTGAGGAAAGCAGGAGTGGAGAGCACGCTCATCACCATCCGAGAGGGTGGCCACAGTGCTCCACGGGAAATTGATTCCAAACAGGTTCGTAAATTTTTAGACCGCCACTTACATGGGGTCGGTAAAGCGTTGGCGGATGAAACCGTTCAGCGAACTTTGCGTTAATCCTTCACCCATTCGTCACTTGGTCTTCATGGTCATGACACCAAGTGCGCTCAACTTCATTTCAAGGAGGGGTGGGTATGAAACAATACAACGCTATATTCATTTCGGACGTACACATGGGCACGAAACATGCCCAAGTAGACAAACTGTTGACGTTCTTAAAGGAAACTGAGTGCCGTCATCTTTACATTGTGGGCGATCTCATAGATGGCTGGGAGTTGAAGCGAAAATGGTATTGGGATGACACCCATAACTTGCTCGTTCAGAAACTTCTTCGGAAGAGCCGGCATCACACCAATATCACTTACATCACCGGAAACCATGATGAATTTGTCGAGCAGTTTATCGGGCAGAATTTTGGAGGTGTGAAAATAATGAAAAAAACCATGCACACTGGTGTGCATGGGAAGCGTTATTTGGTCATGCATGGTCACCAATTTGACGGGTTAGTTCATTGTGGGCGATTGTTGGAACGAATTGGTTCAGCAGCCTACCAGTACGTGCTTTCGGCTAATACGTTGTTTAACAAATTGCGTCGCAGGTTCGGGTTTGGTTACTGGTCGTTAGCGCGTTTTGTAAAGATGAACACCAAACGGGCGGTTAAATTCATCACCGATTTCGAGGATGGTATGGTATCCATGGCACGAGCCAAGAAGGTGGATGGCATCATTTGTGGTCATATTCATATGCCGGAGATACGAAAAATCGACAATATGGATTATCTTAACTGCGGGGATTGGGTAGAAAACTGTACAGCCCTCGTGGAGGATTTATCAGGGAATATGCAACTGATTGATTGGCATGAGATGGAAACTGAAACATTGGCCGAGAAAGAAGCCGGTCAATCCGTGGTCAAGGCCGCTTAGCGCGCACGCTGCGCTGCCAACCAGCCTGCCGCCACGCCCACGATCAGCCCCAGGGTGTGTGCCGCATTGGCTATATTGCCTACCAGCCCGGTAAAGCAGATTACAAACCAGATAAGCAACATGGTGATCGTTCCTTGATCAAGTTGTAGACCGAAGTTTGGGTCGTTTTTTCCACGAATCCATATGTATCCAAAGAGGGCGTAGTTCACGCCGGACATGCCCCCGAAGGCTGGGCCGCTTAGGAGGTATTGGCCAAGATTCGACACCACGGCGGCCAATAGAATGAATCCTAGCGTACGTCCCAGTCCCAGTTTGCCTTCTAGTCCGCCTCCCAAAAAATACAGCCAGTACATGTTGAAGATGATATGCAGTAGGCCGAAGTGCAGAAAGATGGGCGTCACGATCCGCCAAATCTGGCCACGTTGTGCGACTTGTTCTCCATCCTGAAGAGCAATTTTTTTACCGGTGATTTCAGGCAGGAATACGTTGCGCAGACGGTACTCCGTTTCCTGCGCCTGATTCATGGAAGCTTTTGCTTCGGTAGTGATGTCAATGGTGGACATGCGAAGGAAATCCACATTGCGATCGGTCATCTGGAGCAACTGGACCATCAGGCAAATGCCAATTAGGCAATAGGACAGATACGGGGTGGCTTGCACACCGCCAAAGACCTCGGTGCGCACATCCACCTGGCGGCGGGCGGCGCGTTCCTCCTCCTTGGCCTCGTCCTGTCGAATTTTCTCCGCGCGGGCACTGGCCTGCGTGTAGCGGGGGTGGCCCGGGGTCTTCAGAAATTCGGCGAGTTCGGATTCCGCCTTGGCGATTTGGTCGTCATCATGGATCCAAATGGTCCAGCTATCCTCATCCTCATCGACGTCACAGTGGATTTCGTTGGCGTACAGGAAATCCCCAAACCGTTTGGCTTCCGCTTCGTCTTTGATTTCCCCAATGGGCCGCATTTTAAAAAACGCGCCCCTTGGCCCGTCGGGGTGGAAAATAGTGGAATTGACCTTTAGAAGACAGGCTTTTTCGAAAAACAGCTATGCGTTCTAGTGTGGCAGCTTTCCTCAAGCGTGTGAGAATGACGCCAAAGCTGAATCGACTGCTAGATGAACGACTGGCCGATGGGCTTAATGACGAGCTCGGGCACGTGGGCGAGCGGAGGCAGCTTGGCAATGGCCACGGTGATGTCGCCGATGTCTTTGGCGGTAAGAATCTTCGCGCGATGCTCGACGCTTGGCGGCACGGGGCGGTCGTCAAGAATGGGCGTATTGACTTCGCCGGGGAAAATGGTTGTCACGCGAATGCCGTTCTCGCGTTCATCCTCGCTGGCGCTGGTGCCTAGCGCGGCCATGGCAAATTTACTGGCGTTGTAGGACACCCCGCCAAGCGGCGCAGCGCGTTTGCCGCTGGTGGAGGAGATATTGATCACCAAGCCGTTTTTATGCGGTCGCATCAGCGGCAGGCCGTAGTGCATACAATTGAAGGCGCCGGTGGCATTGATGTTCAGCACCTTGTCCCAATCCTCGGGAGACAGCTCGCTCATGGATCGCTTGGGCACATTCACGCCGGCGCAGTTCACCAACAGATCAAGCCGGCCGCCAAAGGTCTCGGCAGCCCAGTCGAACAACGCCTGCACGCTGGGTCGGTCGCCCACATCCACGGTGTGCGTGAGAATGCCCTGGGCTTGGGCAGTGACGGCGTCCAACTTTTCTTGGCGACGGCCGGCGACGGCCACGTTTGCGCCTTCAGCTGCGAGGCCAAGGGCGATTGCCTCGCCCATGCCTGTGCCGCCGCCAATCACCAATGCGTTTTGTCCGGATAAACTCATGGGCGGGACGATAGACGCGCAGACCGCGCGGCACAACCGCGGATTGCCAAACGGCTTCGGCCTTGAAAGACTGCCCTCATGAAGCAGTTGGTTTGTCTGTTGATGATCGCGCTGGGCACCCTGGCGTCTGAGCCGAAGGTGACGTTAATCTATGGGAGCTGGAATCCAGGCGAAGGCGGTCCGGTGACCACGCGGACCAATCCTCTGAAGCAGCCGTTTGGCGTGGATTTCGATGCGCAAGGCAACATGTTCATCGTGGAACTGGCCGGCGGTCGCGTGCACAAGCTGACGCCGGAAAATATTTTTACCACCATCGCGGGGGACGGTAGTAAAAGCTATAAGGGCGACGGCGGTCCGGCTAAGGCGGCGACCTTCAACGGCATGCACAACGTGGCCGTGACGCCAGCGGGCGATTTGTACATTTCTGATTCGTGGAATTTTTGTGTCCGCAAGATCGATACGCGCGGGATGGCGAGCACGGTGGTGGGCACAGGTAAACGAGGCTTTGGCGGCGATGGCGGGCCGCTGCGCAAGGCGGCGTTTACCTTCACCATGTGCATCACGATGAACGCGGCCCATGATCAGATTTACATTGCGGACATTCAGAACCGTCGCATTCGCGTGGCGGATTTGAAATCCGGCAAGGTGAGCACGATTGCCGGCAACGGCAAACGCGGCGTACCGGCGGACGGCGCGCAGGCCACCGAGGCGCCGTTGGTGGACCCACGCGCGGTGGCACCGGATTCCAAGGGTAATGTCTACGTGCTCGAACGCGGCGGCCACGCGCTGCGGGTCGTGCGGCCCAACGGGAAAATTTACACCGTCGCCGGCACTGGCAAACGCGGTAAACAGGATGGCCCGGGCAAACAGGCTGCGCTCGGTGCACCCAAGCACATTTGTGTGGATGATGCGGACAATGTGTACATCGCCGATGAGGCCAATGACTTGATCCGAAAGTACGATCCCAAGACCGGTGAAGTCTCCACCGTACTGGGCCACGGCAAGGTGAAGTTGGATTATCCCCACGGCGTCACGTGGGAAAAAGGCAAACTCTACGTCGTGGACACGGGGCATAACCGCATCCTGCGAATCGAAGATTAATTCTCCAGCGTCAACTCGAGGTAGTCGGCGGCATTTTGGTAGCAGATGCGTTGGATCATGCTGCCGACGAGTTCGTCATCATCAGGCACAATGCCGTCGCGTTGCCAGCCGCCGACGAGGTTGCACAGGGTGCGACGGAAATACTCGTGGCGTGGAAAACTGAGAAACGACCTCGAATCGGTGAGCATCCCCACGAAGCGCGAGAGCAGGCCGGTGTTGGCCAGCGCTTTCATCTGCCATTCCATGCCTTCCTGTTGATCGGCGTGCCACCAGCCGCTGCCGAATTGCAGCTTGCCCGGGGTGCCGCCCTGGAAGTTTCCGATCATGGTGGCAAACGTGAAGTTATCCATCGGGTTGTTGTTGTAGAGAATGGTCTTGGGCAGGGTGCTGTCCTGTTCGAGGCGATCAAGGAATGCTCCGAGCGCGGCGGCCTGCGGCCAGTCGCCGATGGAATCGCAGCCGATGTCCGGGCCGATGGTGTTGAAGAGGCGGGGATTGTTGTTGCGTTGCGGGCCAATGTGAAGCTGCATGGCCCAGCCTTTGGCGGTGTAGAGCCGGCCTAAGTGCGCCATCACGTGGGCGCCGAATTGACGTTGCTCCTCCGGCGTGGCGGCACGACCAATGCGGGCCTTGTCGAAGATGCGTGCGGCTTCGGGGTTGCTGGGGAACACATCAAAGCAGTAGGGGAAACTGTGATCGCTCAGGCGCGAACCGATGGCGTGAAAATCGTCCACGCGTTTTTCCAGCGCAGCAAGGAAGCCGGGCAGGGTGTCGGTGGCCACGCCGGCGGCCGAGGCCAGTTTATCGG
>CAJWVY010000077.1 GCA_913048135.1 uncultured Verrucomicrobiales bacterium | reverse complement strand
GATCATCAGCCATAGAACCAGGTCCTTTCAGGAATTTTACAACGAATGCCATCAACCCTCCCATCACCACGGCCCAAGTGAAAGAGATGCGTAACAACCGCCGAAAGGGTTTATGCTTAAGAATCTCACCCCATGGCATCGGCTGTTTTTTTTCCGAGTTTTCCTCACTCACAGGCGCGTCGGGCACCCTATTAATAAACCAAAGACTTACCATCCCCACCAACAGGCTGAAGGTAAACAATACCGCAAACTGGTGACTTTCAGGATTGGCTCCGAGGTACAACGCCGTAAGTAGCAACGAGACAAGGCTACCGATGTTGTTGGAAGCATTCTCCCAAGTGAGATATTTGCCGCGCACATTTTCCGGGATCAGCCCCGTGATCCACGGGAACCAGCCTGTGCTGGCAATACCTCGTACAAGGTTGAAGCAAAACAAGGCACCGATCACAATCGCCAACTGGCTTTGTGGATTAATCCGGCCATCTAGCAACGGTACGGCAATTAGCGGCAACACAAACACCAGCCGGATCGCCCAGCCAGTGGTGATGAATCGTTTATATCCGAACTGATTCACGTGATCGGCCGCCGGTATCTGGAACACCACCATCAACGGCGTCAGGCCTGCGATTAGGCCCATCACCGTCGCGCTGGCCCCGAGGCTCTCGGCATACAAGAAGATCGGACTGTCCATCACGATCATGCACGAGACGAAGTTGAAAAAGAAAAACACAAAGAGAGTGTTCACCCCCTTTGGAAAACCGGTATTCGTTACCTCAGCACTCAAGCTGCCTTTTTAGGAGTCGTACCAGTTATATGCGACGGCATGTAAGAAAGGACTAAACCCGCCATAACCAAGCAAAAAGCAAATAACATATATAACGTGCTTTTATCTTTTGACCAAAAAGATAGGAATTGAATCAGAATTCCCAAACCCATGATTGATGCAGTAATCATGCTAATAGTGCGATCGTGCAATTTGACTAAATTAGCTCCACTCATCCAATGCCATAAAGGCTGCCCCGCAACAAGCATGAGAAGAATTTGTGTCACCGCAAACCATCGCAAGGTATTGAAAGCACTGTCCATGAAACCGTAACTGTGCAACCCAATGCCGAGCATGTTCACGCCAAACCATGACCAAGCGGTGACGATATTCCCGAATAATGCCAAAATTACGATACCACGATCCTTTACGAACCCACCCCAGCGGCAATGCAAAATGATCGCGTTCCACACCACAATCATTAGCGCACCATTCTCTTTGGAATCCCATCCCCAGAACCGACCCCATGATTGATCAGCCCAGATACCGCCAAGCACGGTGCCTACAAAACTAAACAAAGTAGCAAAGCAAATGATCCCATAAATCATTCGAACCAGACTGGTTCCGGCATCCTTACCCAGAGATGGTGTAAACACACCTCGCAGGACATATATAATGGCTAGAAAACCAGCGAGAAAAGTAGCTGAATAACCAATGGTGATCACCACCACATGGGTTGCCAACCAGAAGTTGGTATCGAGTACTGCCCGCATCATTTCCATAGTGTCCCCTTCTTTTGCCAAATGATTGGCAATGATGAGGGTCGAAAATCCAACCAGAGCAGCCACCGAGCTACCAATAGCATTACGATAGATTCTCTCTAGTATCCAACCCAACATGACTGCACCCCACCCAACAAAAACTGCCGATGAATAAAGGTTGGTAACCGGAGGGCGACCTTCCAATACCATTCGCATAATCAAGCCTCCTGTGTGCAGGACAAAAGCTAAACCAATCAAATAAAAGGCGGTGTTAATCAGCCCTCGGGACATCTTCAGCCAAGAGAAACAAGCCAGCAACAAAGCAATTACATATATACCTTGGGCGCGCGCAAAAGGAGCAAAGGTATTGAAGAAATGCTCCTTAGTCGCCTTATCAACGGCAACCGTAAAACCTTTTTCACTCAGCCATTTTCGGTAATCGGCTACTGCCTGATTAAACGCCGTAGGATCACCTTCCGGTTCGCCAGATTGTTGTGCGTCAAAAGAACTGCTCATCGCACCATAAAAACCGACCGCAGTATTAATTTCGCCCCTCGCTCCAAGGTCATGCAATAAAACCAACGCAGTTTTTTGCCACCCCTCACCCTTAACCGCGGGTTTGGACGGCGGAACCATCAGCAAATTTGCCCGACTGTTCATGGTTTGAAGTGGTCCTTCAACCAACATGAGGTAACGCGCGATCTTACCCTGTGCCTCGTCATCGACTGACAGGTAATCCTGAATCACATGAGCAATGGCAGCGAAATTAGGGGCCCCTTCATTTCTCTCGGCTAATAACTCGAGAGAAGATCGAACTTTGGACACTAAACCTGCCTCGTTTTCCGGAGCCAGATCTTGCCTATTCAGTCCACCTGACCGTTCCAATTCAAAGAATAATTTCCCAAGCGTATCTGCTTCAGCAGTGGAACCGCGCTCAAACACTTCGCCCTCGGTCTCCCACGACTTCAGTTTACCTTCCTTGGCATGCCATTCTAATGCAGCAAAAATGTGTGGCCATTCATCTCCTTCTTCCTTTTCAGATTTTCGCTTAGCCAAATACTCACGCAAGTCATCGGCAGCACTCTCCATAACCTTCAGTTCAGCCGCATAATCTGCTATACCGCTGAGGCGATCGTTATCTTCGCTGAGCGCTAGGAAATTGGGCTGAAGGCTGTAGCGAAGCTGGATGTATAGCTCCAAGGCATGAGCCAGTTTAAAAGCAGCCCTTTCATAGGGGTTACGTTCAGCTGCATCCTTTTGCCCAATTACCTGCTTTTTCTTATGCAGCAACATAACGAAAGGCTGCATTTGCTCAAAGGTGTAAAAGCGGAGGCCGGATTTATCTACTCCCACATTTTCCAGCTGCAACTCCGTGAGGAGTTCGGGATGATTAATTTGAAAAATGAAGCGCTTGTCAGCGACATCGGGCTCCATCATCACCTCCATTAACCATTGGGTTGGGTGTAATTTCTTGGGGCGCTTATAGAATTTTTGTGAAAAGGATTGATAAGTAAGCCCTGTACCGTCGGCCTTCTGGCTCAATTCATAAAGATCGCCCCATTCTTTTTCGGGCCCATTGCCTTCCAGGGCAATTCGTTGCTGACCGGCAATTTGCAACAACGAGTTGCGTGCCACACTGTCTAATGGCTTTATTCGACCTCCGAGTAAAACCGGTAATTTTCCAAAAGCTAAATGATCAAACCCATCTTTAACTTCATGCTTGGAAAGCAGCGGTTTGATTGCAAACAGGAGAGTAAATAAGCCGAAAACAATCCAAGGCCATATTGGCTGAGATTTTACAGGGGAAGTAAACTCAGGCTTCGCCGTGGGTTGATCCTGAGATTTTTCTGTTTTTTGATCTTCGCTCATGCCTCAGCTTTTTGTCGTCGTTTTCTGGAAAACCCAAGGAGGTGGTAAAGGAACTGGTATAGCAAACCCAACGATACAATCACACAACCAACGTATGCGGTGATCCAGTTAGGATTGCGCACAACTTGCAGCACAGTCTGCACAGTTTCTCCAATTTGGTTTTCGTTCATTTGATACTGATAAAAAGTTTGCCCGTTCTTACGAAGTGGCTCATTCATTTTCACGTCAACGAGTCTAGATTCCTCAGAATCCTCAACCACCATCCGACTTTGAAAATTTTTCGGTATTTCCGTGCCAGAATATTTTTCCCATTTGAGATCAACCAAAGTCAGGTCAAAATCCATGTAGTGACGTTTAGGTCGAAGAATCATCTTCCACGATTGGTCGCCCGCCTCAACTGTTTGGACAAATTCGCTGGAACAGCTTGCAAGGTAAGTGCCGATCCATTTGCCTTTATGAATCACTTCAAATACTACCGCCGGAAGATTACGGTCATTTTGACTAAGCCCAATTTGCAATGGCTGCATGAAACGGAAATGATCCCCTAAACCTCCTTTCGTTGTATCTGCGTAATATAGTTTTGCTTTGGAGCGGATACGCTTAACGAATTTTCCAGTGTTCTCTTCAATCTTACCTCCAGCACCTCCTGGAAAGTCCTTTATTTTCTGGGCAAAATCCGTAGCATTACTATCAAATTCAGCTAACTTACATCCTCGGAGCATTCCCTGAGTTGCATTATTGAATAATCCCGCAATGGTCTGCTGATCCTCAAATGATCTTATTTTTATAATCAATCCGCGCACCGAAGCATCGTTGAATACTATCTTTTTATCATCTTCTTTGAGACCGTAGACTTGCATCTCCATTTCCCCCACTAGGCCGAGCACATCGGCTAATTCGCGAAGCTCAATGTTTTGACTTTGTGCCTCAAAGAAACGACCCTTTACTCGGGTCAGATTACTCCTGTGTTCAGCATTTGGGTTATTTTTTAAGTACTCCTCCATTGAAGTTATGCGGGTATTCATGACTTCAAAGGTCTGATCAACCACTTGCTTTTGGGATTTACCCTGTTCTTCCTGATCCAACTTAACCAACTGCTCCGCTGTAAGGGGCTTCGCGTTAGCCCAATGCCTAATAACCTTAATTTCCAAATCTTCTAGCTCGGGGTGTTTGATGACTGAATCTTTTTTCAAAATGCCCTCCGGAATTGAGACAACTCGATTTGATGTCCCTCCCTCCAATGGCAGCATAAATATCAATTCGTTGTCATCGAATGATACAGAGTAATTACGTCGATCCCCTCGCTCTAAATGCACAAAACTCTCAACCTGCAACACATCAGTTATTATCTGACCCAACAAAAGGGTAATGATGCCGATGTGAGACATGTAGACGCCTGCCTTCTGAGCGGACCATTTAAATCTCTGGATGTATGCCGCCACAAGGTTGATCAATAATAGCGTTCCCACCAAATAACCGCCGGGGAAAACTCCTAGAAATCCATATTCTTGTAAAACTTCATCCGGCGTCACTGGAGCCATTTGAACCCCTAATAATTCCAAAGTTTTTATGCAGGCTGCCTTAAATGCAACAGAATCAACCAGCCAACTCTTAAAAAACCGATCCACGGCAATATTCAAACCCATGGGCTCCTGAGCCATCGTGCCGAGGAAAATGATGACCAGAGAAAAAAGCAACAACCCCACTGTGAGCCATAGGGAGGTAAATAATTTCGTTAGAGGGTGGTTGTTCATAGTTAACGCCAGTTCGGCAGATATCCCAAAAACCCTTCCTGAGATTTCTCAACTAAATCCGGAGTACCCATAAGTTTATAAAACCAAGTCAACTCTCCTTGTGGGGCGATCACGCCGACCAGGCGTTCTTCCAGTTGCGATCGTTTAGAAGTGCCGGTGAGATTTACCAACCGCGCCTCGCCCCCTAGAGCCTCGACTGGTTTCAGCATCTTCTCCAAATCCTTTCCCTCCACCGGCTCTAGCCCCAGTTGGCCGCGCCAACGATTCACGTTTTCTAGCATTCCACCGCCATCACCTTGCAAGACGGTCATGGAAATATTCACCGAACCGATCAAGCCCTCCGAAATAGTATACCTCGCCTTTTCCGGACCAAATGGTGTGGCTAAATCCCAACTTTCCGGAGGAGCTGGTTCTGCGGGAATGGTGTATACCTCGATCTGTGGCGCATCGGAACAAGCGGTCAGATATATACCAACACCGCCGAAGACACCCATAATGATGCGGTTCAATGTCATACCGTGTTTGATCTCGGAAAGTTTGGGACGAAAATCCAATGATCCTAATTCAACTACTTAAGGTCCAACGCCATCAGAAATGCGATGTTGTTAGGAGTCTTGCGCATCTTGGAGAGCAGCAATTCCATGGCCTCAACAGCCGGCACCTCGGTGAGGGCGCGGCGCAGCACTGAAACCTTGGTGTATTCGTCTGGATGATATAGCAGCTCTTCTTTTCGCGTCCCGCTCATGGCAACATTGATGGACGGGAAAATTCGGCGATCAACCAGAGACCGGTCTAAATGCACCTCCATGTTTCCTGTTCCCTTAAATTCCTCAAAGATAACCTCATCCATGCGGCTTCCAGTGTCAACCAAAGCGGTAGCCATAATAGTCAAAGAACCGCCTTCCTCAATGTTTCGTGCAGCCCCAAAGAAACGCTTAGGCTTATGCAGGGCGTTTGCGTCGACACCACCGGAAAGAATCTTACCGGAGTGCGGCTGAACGGTGTTGTACGCGCGGGCTAAGCGAGTGATGGAATCGAGTAAAATCATTACGTCTTGGCCGTGCTCCACCATGCGGCGCGCTTTTTCAATGACCATTTCCGCAACCTGAACGTGACGCTCAGGAGGTTCGTCAAAAGTGGAACTCACAACTTCAGCACCGATACATGTACGTTGCATGTCGGTCACTTCCTCCGGCCGCTCGTCAATGAGCAAGATGATCAGGTAGGTGTCCGGGTTATTCTGCAGAACGGCATTGGCAAGCTTCTGCATGAGCACGGTTTTGCCTGTCCGAGGCGGAGCCACGATCAGGCCACGGGTGCCTTTGCCGATGGGGCAGACGATATCCAGCACGCGCGTGGAGTATTCCTCCGGATCGGTCTCCAATAGAAACCGTTCCTCGGGGAACAAGGGCGTAAGGTTGTCAAAGTGGGTTTTGTCCTTAGCCTTCTCGGGCTCTTCATCGCCAACCTTATCAACCATCAGGAGCGCGAAGAATTTCTCCTTCTCCTTGGGCGGCCGGATGCGGCCCTGCAACTGGTCGCCAGTCTGCAAATCGAAACGTCGAATCTGCGAAGGCGACACGTACACATCCTCCGGACAGGGCAAATAATTGTAATGCGGACTGCGCAGGAAGCCGAAGCCTTCGGGCAGGATTTCCAGCACGCCGTCGGCAATGAGTACGCCACGGTTCTCGGCGTGTTTGCGCAGGATCTGGAAGATCATCTCATGCTTGCGCATGGTGCCGAAATTCTCGACCTCCATTTCCTTGGCCATCGCGTTCAGCTCGGCGATGTCCTTCTTCTGCAGGTGACCGATATTGATCTCCTCGCCGTCGGCTTCCTCCAGCGCGGCGAGATCCTCGCCGTATTCCTCCACGTCGGCCGGCAGACCTTCGGGAAGATTCGAGGAATGGGAGCGCTTGCGGCCACCGCGCTTTTGCGGCCGGCGCTTGTTAGACTGATTATTGGAGGGTTTGGGCATAATACGGCTCAATTAATGCACCCCGCGCCAACGGATTGGCGCCCAGTTTATTTTTGTGGGATTAACGGGGAGATTGGGTCCGCGCGGGCCGCCCGTAAGTTAGTAGGGGAGCGGGAATCGCGTGGTCAATTCGCGGACACGCTGGCGCACTTTTTTGGCGGCGTCAACATTATTTACGTCGGTCAAAACCTCCGCAATCATGTCGGCAATAGCCGCCATTTCCGCCTCGCGCATGCCGCGCGTGGTGACCGCCGGGGTGCCCAAACGCACGCCGCTAGCCTTGAAGGGGGAGAGCGTTTCAAACGGGATAGTGTTCTTGTTGACCGTAATGCCCGCGTGATCGAGCGCCTCCTGGCATTCCTTGCCGGTGAGGCCCTTGGCCTGCACGTCCACCAGCAGCAGATGATTATCCGTGCCGCCGCTCACGAGGCGGAACCCATTGTGTTCCATGCCTTCGGCCAGCGCCTTGGCGTTCATAATTACCTGCTGTTGATATTCCTTAAACTCCGGCGTTAGGGCCTCCTTAAAGCATAACGCCTTAGCGGCAATTACATGCATAAGAGGACCGCCTTGAATACCGGGAAACACATTACTCTGAAGTTGTTTGGCGTATTGTTCCTTAGCCATGATTAGGCCGCCACGCGGGCCGCGAAGAGTCTTGTGGGTTGTTGTGGTTACA
Organism: uncultured Verrucomicrobiales bacterium; assembly: GCA_913048135.1. Taxonomy (GTDB): domain Bacteria; phylum Verrucomicrobiota; class Verrucomicrobiia; order Limisphaerales; family UBA1100; genus UBA1100. Next base: position 6,660 of record CAJWVY010000077.1, on the reverse strand, counting down.
AAGTCTGCGTGCGGAACAGGATTTGGATGACAGCCGGCAGCAACAAGACCGGCTATATGGGCAATGTCAGCCAAAAGCATTGCCCCACAATCACGTGCAATTTCTCCCATTCGCTCAAAGTCAATAACACGAGAATAGGCACTGGCCCCCACGGTAATCATACGTGGCTTATGTTCAACGGCCATCGATGCAAGTTGATCATAGTCAATACGCTCGTCTTCTTTGCCAACACCGTAATGGACGATCTCATAGAACTTACCGGAAAAATTCGCCGCGTTACCATGTGTTAGATGGCCACCATGACTAAGGTCCATGGTTAACAGTTTATCGCCCGGCTTAAGCACAGCAAAGTACACACCCATGTTCGCGCCACTTCCTGAGTGCGGCTGTACATTTGCATAATCACATCCGAACACTTCCTTGGCGCGGGCTATGGCCAGCTCCTCGGCCACGTCCACGTGTTCGCAGCCGCCGTACCAACGTTTTCCGGGGTAACCTTCGGCGTATTTGTTAGTGAGCACGGAGCCCTGCACCTCCATTACGGCGGGGCTGGTAAAATTCTCGCTGGCGATCAGCTCGATATTTTCCTGCTGTCGGGTTTTCTCGAGGCGCAACACCTCGTCCACATCTGGATCCACCACTTCCACACGGCCGCTGCCTTCAAGCTTGTCAACGCGGCGTTCATGCCGGCCACCCTCGAAATCGTCCTTCACAAAGGCATCAATGATTCCCTTGGCTGTTTCGGTGCCGGTTTGAGTCGCACTCAGGCATAGCACGTTGGCGTGGTTGTGTTTGCGAGTAATCGCGGCAGTTTCGGCATCGGTCACCAAGGCCGCGCGCACGCCGGCAATTTTATTGGCGGCAATGCTCATACCGATGCCGGTTTTGCAAATTAACAACCCCAGCGAGTGCTGGCCGCTGGCCACGCTGCGGGCCACCGCCTGAGCGAAGTCCGGGTAATCGCAGGAATCATCGCTGGCTGGACCGTAATCCTGCACGGCGATACCCTGCCCCTCGAGGTGGGCCTTGAGGTTTTCCTTGAGTTCAAATCCACCGTGATCCGCGCCCAGCGCAAAGGTCATCGGACTGTTGCTTTCGTCTGTCATTGATTGTTGTTCCAAAAAGGGAATGATCGATTCCACACCCTGCTTAATCTCATCGCGGCAAGCCTGATACACGTCCAAGCTGCCCCCGAAGGGATCGGTTATTTCCCGTTCATGCCGCGGCAGGGTCTCGACAAATTCCCGCAGTAAAAAAATCTTCTCCCGCGCCTGCGGAAAATAACGGACCAAATTGTCCACGTGCCCGTGGGCCAACCCGAAAATGTAATCCATCTCCGCCACCAGTTCGGGCGTCAACTGGGTACTGCGCTGGGCGCGGATGTCGATGCCCAGCTCGTCCATCGCCGTCACCGAGTTCGTGCTGGGTGATTGGCCATCTACGGCCGACAGGCCGGCCGACAGCGGTTCAAAGCCTCCCCGCTCACTGGTCAGTTCGCGGAAGAAACCTTCGGCCATCGGGCTGCGACAGATGTTGCCCGTACAGACAAAGAGAACTTTTTTCATGGCCCTAGATGGGCGACAGCGCGAAAGTTTTTAATTCCGCAATGCCTTGGCGGCAATATCCCTGCGAACATGCGCGCCTTCAAACTTTATTTTATCCACAGCGGCATAGGCCTGATCCCGCGCCGCGGCGAGGTCCGCGCCCAGCGCCGTGACACCCAGCACGCGGCCCCCACTGGTGACAATCTCGCCATCGGCCAGCTGCGTGCCGGCGTGAAACACCTTCACGCCCTCCAGCGCGTCAGCGTCCTCAATACCCTCGATCAACACGCCTTTCGGATAACTGCCCGGATAACCGCCCGAAGCCATCACCACGCAGACCGAGGCTTCCGACTTCCAGCTCACATCCATCTCGGCCAAGCGCCGGTCGATGCAGGCCTCAAAAAGATCGACCAGATCGGTCTCAAGCCGCATGAGGTACACCTGCGTTTCCGGGTCGCCCCAGCGTGCATTGAACTCCAGCACCTTCGGACCATCGGCCGTAAGCATCAGGCCGGGATACAGCATCCCGCGAAAATCAATCCCCTCCGACTCACAACCGCGCAGCCACGGCTCCACCACTGCGGCCGCGGCGGCCTGCAGTTCCTCCTCGGTGAGAAACGGTGCGGGCGAATAGGTGCCCATGCCGCCGGTGTTCAGGCCCTTATCACCGTCCAGCGCGCGTTTATGATCCTGCGAGGTGGGAAACAAAATGTAAGACCGGCCATCGGCCAGCACATGCAGGCTCACCTCGATGCCCTCAAGAAATTCCTGAATGACCACGCTGGAGCCGGCCTCGCCGAATTGTTCATCGACCATGATCGAGTCGATCGCAGCCTCGGCTTCCTCGATCGTTTGACACAACAGCACGCCCTTGCCCAGCGCGAGCCCGTCGGCCTTCACTGCGCATTTGCCGTCCAGCTCCGCGGCAAACGCCTTGGCCGCCGTGGGAAATTCGAACGTACCCGAGCGCGCCGTGGGGATGTTGTGACGCGCCATAAAATCCTGACTGAACACCTTGCTCGATTCAAATCGTGCCGCCGATTGGTTCGGCCCCCAAATGCGCAGGCCGTGTTCCTCGAACAAATCCACAATACCCATCGCCAGCGGGTTATCCGGCCCCACCACCGTGAGATCCGGCTTCTGTTCCTTGGCGAACATCACCAGTGCCGGCAAATCCTCCGCGCCCACCGCCACGCATTCCACCGGCTCGCCGTTGCGTGTAAATTCGCCCGCGATGCCGCCGTTGCCCGGCGCCACCCACAGCTGGGTCACCCGCTCGCTCTGCGCCAGCTTCCACGCCAGCGCATGTTCCCGGCCGCCGCCGCCGATGAGTAGGATTTTCATTAGCTCAGTTTCACCTTCCCGCGGCCCTTGGTGACTTCGCCGACGATCCAAGCATCGTGACCGCGGCGGCGGATGCTGCGCAGCACGCTGTCAGCCTTGGCGCCGCTGACAATAGCGGTCATGCCGATGCCCATGTTGAAGACCTGATGCATCTCGGTGTTGTCCACTTTGCCGTGTTTTTCAATCAGCTCAAACACCGGCAATACAGGCCAACTGCCGCGCTCGATAGTGACGCCGCAATTCTTAGGCAGCACCCGCGGGATGTTGTCGATGAATCCGCCGCCGGTGAGGTGCGCGAGACCCTTGATCACACGGGCGCGACCGGGCTTGTTATAGCTCTTGATCAGCGCCTGCACCACGGGACCATAGCTCACGTGTACCTTCAGTAGTTCATCCCCCACACTGCCGCCCAGCTCCGGCACGCGCGAGCGCGGCTTGAGCTTGAGGGTGTCAAAAAAAACTTTGCGCGCGAGCGAATAACCGTTGGTGTGCAGCCCGCTGGAGGCCATGCCGATTACGGCGTCGCCGGGCTTGATGCCGCGTCCATCGAGCATGCGGGATTTCTCAACCACACCGACGATCGTGCCGCTCACGTCGTACTCACCTTTCTGGTAAAAACCGGGCATTTGGGCAGTCTCGCCGCCGATCAGGGCGCAGTTGTTTTCCGCGCATCCCTGCGCAAAGCCGGCTACGATTTCTTCGAACACATTCGGCTTCAGCTCGCCGGTGCCGAGGTAATCGAGAAAGAACAACGGCTCGGCGCCCAACACAGCAATGTCGTCCACGCAGTGGTTCACCAAATCCTGACCGATGGTGTGGTGACGGTTCATGGCGAAGGCCACCTTCAGCTTGGTGCCCACGCCGTCCACGCTGGAGACGAGCACGGGCTGTTTGTATTTGCCTGGCTTCAGCGCGAACAAACCGCCAAAGCCACCGACCTTGCCGAGCACCTCGGGCCGGGATGCCGCCTTGAGCAATCGGCCCAGACCGGATTTCAGGGAATTGCTTACCTCCAGATTCACGCCGGCGGAGGCGTAGGCGCTCTTCGATTTTTTGCGGGCAGCCATTACAACAGTTTCGGTTGCGAATCATCCGCCACCAGGCTCTCGGAGCGTTCGCGGCGGCGTTCCATGATGTGCTTGTCCACGGAGGCATCATACTCCACGGGATACTGGCCATCGTAACAGGCCATGCAAAAGGATTCCTTGGGCTTGCCCGTGGCCCGCACCATGCCGTCCTGCGAAAGGTAATTCAGCGAGTCCGCATCGAGGTACTGGCAAATTTCATCGAGCGTATTGTTCGCCGCCATGAGCTTGCTGCGATCAGGAAAATCAATGCCGTATACGCAGGGATTCTTGTGCGGCGGACAACTCACCAGCACATGCACCTCCTTCGCGCCCGCTTCCTTGAGGCTGTTCACGCGCTTCTTGCAGGTGGTGCCGCGCACGATCGAATCGTCCACAATGATCACGCGCTTATCCTTCACCAGATCGGTGATGAGATTCAGTTTCACGCGCACATTAAAATCCCGGATGAGCTGGCTCGGTTGCAGAAAACTGCGGCCTACATAATGGTTTCGCACAAACGCCATCTCAAACGGGATCCCGCTCTCCAGCGCATAGCCAAGCGCCGCGCAGTTGCCGCTATCGGGAATGGGCACGACGATATCGGCCTCAAGAGGGTTCTCGCGCGCCAATTCGCGTCCCATGTTCACGCGCACCTTGTAGACGTTTTGATCCGCGATATTGCTGTCCGGCCGCGCGAAGTACACGTACTCAAAAATACAGAACGACCGCTTCTCCTGTTCCGGAAACGCCTGAATGCTGCGCAGGCCGTTGTCATCAATGATCACAATCTCGCCCGGCTCCACATCGCGCACGAACTTCGCCTGAATCAAATCCAACGCACACGTCTCACTGCTCAGCACATACGCGCCATTATCCATGCGGCCGATGCAAAGCGGACGGAAGCCGTGTGGATCGCGCGCGCCGATCAATTCTCGCTCGGTCATGACCAGCAACGAATAAGCACCCTCCAGCTTGCGGATGGTGGAGACCAATGTGTTCTCCCCATTTTGGGTCGGCTGCGCGAGCCAGTGTAGCACAATCTCACTGTCGACGGTGGTTTGAAAAATAGAACCGCGCTCCTCCAGCTCTTCGCGCAACACCGCGGCGTTGGTGAGGTTGCCGTTGTGGGCAATGGCGATCTGGCCGCGGGAACAATCCACCGTCAGCGGCTGGGCATTGCCGATGTGCGAACTGCCCGTGGTGGAATAGCGCGTATGACCGATGGCCATCTTGCCAATCAGTCCGTGTAGCTCCTCGCCTTTAAAAACCTGTGGCACGAGACCCATGCCCTTGTGTTGGCGGAAGAGTTTGCCGTCGCAAGAAACGATGCCGGCGCTTTCCTGCCCGCGATGTTGCAGGGCGTACAGGCCGTAGTAGGTCAACTCCGCGGCGTTGGGGTGGCCGTACACGCCGAAAACGCCGCAGTAATGCTTGGGATGGGTTTGCTGTTCCATGTTCAGGCCATCGCGTTGCCGATTGAATTCCACCAGAGATCATGCAAGCCCGCAACCTCCCAGGCATGCTCGCCGGCAGGGGTCTTGAGCTTGAGCTGTTTGCCGCCCACGGTACCGATACGTTGGGCCGGCACGCCTAGGAGTTTGGCGCGCTCCACAGTTTTCACCGCGTCCAGCTCGGAGGTGGTGATGAGCACGCGCCCATGGCTCTCGCCAAAGAGCAGCGCATCCAGCCGGACATCTTCCACAGAGGACAGGTCGATTTCCGCCCCGAGAAAACGCGGTGTGTTGCGGGCTTCCAGCTCGGAAAAGGTGCATTCGGCCAGCGCCACTGCCAGACCGCCCTCAGAGCAGTCGTGCGCGCTCTTCACCAGATCACTCTGGATCAGGCCCAGCAATGTGGTGCCCAGTGTGCGTTCGGTTTCCAGATTGCAGCGGGGCGGTTGACCGGTCTTAGCCTCATGCGCAACCTGCAGGAACGCCGAACCGCCCAGACCTTGCAGGGCATCTTCGGAGTCCACTGGGGCGCCCAGAAGAATTACGGCGTCGCCGTCCTCCTTAAACCACTGCGTGGTCACGTGCCGTTCCTCCTCCACCAACCCAGCCATGGCTACGGTGGGCGTGGGATCAATCGCGCCATCGGGGTTTTGATTGTAGAGACTCACGTTGCCACCGGTCACCGGCGCATCAAAGGCGATGCAGCCCTCAGCCAAACCGCGCACCGATTCCTTTAGCTGCCAGAAGAGCTCAGGATTGTGCGGGTTCCCGAAATTCAAATTATCCGTGGTCCCAATCGGCGTGGCGCCGCTGCAGGCCAGGTTGCGGGCGCACTCGGCCACCGCCGCCTTGGAGCCTTCGTAGGGATCGAGGTACACATGCGACGCGTTGCAATCAACCGCCAGCGCCACAAGTTTCTCGGGAAAGTCCTCGCGATCATCGCCCCCGGGTACGCTGTCGGCCTTGATGCGAATCACCGCGGCATCGCTGCCGGGATTCACCATCGTGTTGGCGCGCACCATGTGATCGTACTGGCGATAGACCCAGTTTTTCGAGGCGATGCTGGGCCATTCCAGCAGCTTCTCCAGCGCCTCAGTGGGATCCTCCAAATCCTCCACGCCGGCCAATGTGAAGCTACGCACCTCGGCTAGGTAAGCCGGTTCCTTGGCTTCGCGGTGATATATTGGCGCATCATCAGCCAGCTTGCTGGCCGGTAAATCTGCCACCACCTCGCCGTGATTTTTCACCACCATC
>CAJWVY010000076.1 GCA_913048135.1 uncultured Verrucomicrobiales bacterium | reverse complement strand
GAAACGCGTACCGTTGCTGCACGATATCTTCAATCGCGACACTGAAAAGGTGGAGCAACCGGCCGGCTCCGGCGAGTAGTATGCAATATTGCGCCTCACCGTATCGCTATCAACGGCGTGCGTCCCGGCCTGTGGTGGTCGGTGATCCCGAACAGGGTGGCGTGGTGGTGGGCGGCGATCATCCGGTGGTGCGTCAATCCATGCTTACCAGCAGTACGTTGGACACCAAGGCGTGCGTTGAACAATCGATGGCTTTGGTGGAGGTCGGTTGTCAAATTGTCCGGATCACGGCCCAAACCAAACGGTATGCTGCCAATCTCGAACAAATCGTGGCCGGTATTCGTGAGCGTGGTTCCAATGTGCCGGTGGTGGCGGATATCCATTTCAAACCCGACGCGGCATTGGAGGCGGTGAAATGGGTGGAGATGGTTCGAGTCAATCCGGGGAATTACGCCGACTCCAAGAAATTTGCCACGCTCGAATACACCGATGCGGAGTATGCCGAGGAATTGCTCCGGATTGAGGAGGAGTTTGGTCCGCTGGTAGACGAGTGCAAACGTCTGAACCGCGCGATGCGGATCGGTACTAATCATGGGTCGCTTAGTGACCGGATTATGAACCGCTATGGCGATACGCCGTTGGGGATGGTGGAGAGCGCGTTGGAGTTTGCGCGCATTGCACGGGATCGGGATTTTCATAATTTCAAATTCTCAATGAAATCCAGCAACCCCAAGGTGATGATTGAATGTTATCGCCTGCTGGCGGCCCGATTGGCGGAGCTGGGGCCGGATTGGAATTATCCGTTGCACCTGGGGGTTACGGAAGCCGGGGAGGGGGAGGACGGACGGATTAAAAGCGCCATCGGAATTGGTTCGTTATTGTGCGATGGCTTGGGTGATACCATTCGTGTTTCCCTAACCGAAGATTCCCCCAACGAAATTGCTGTTTGCAATGATCTGCTTGAGCAAATTTCTAAACTGACCTCGGCTGATTCGGAAGTGGATGAGGTTGAGTTGTCGTATGATCCGTTTGACTATACGCGGCGTGCTTCGACGGAGATTGAATTGGGTGAGGGAATTCGGTGCGGAGGTGAGCAGACGATTCGGGTTATCGTTGGGCAAAGTGCATGGGATAAAATGGCCCCGCGAATCCGCCCCGGCGATGACGTGCGGCCGGAGGGGGTTTATGAAAATCTCAATTTGCTTCAGGTGGATCCCCGTGAGGAATTTGCGGTCGGTGATGATTCGCAGATCATTACAGTGGCTGATGGAGTGGATCTGCCAACGATTACCGCGTTTCGTTTGTTGGCCGCGAAATTATCTTCCAGGGGGAAGACTAATCCGATTCTCCTTAAGGATTGCCTGACTTTCGGGGACGTTCCGTTGAAGCCGAATGTCGCCTTGCTGCGAGCCTCTGTGGTGATTGGGGCTCTGCTGTGTGATGGAATTGGCGATGCGATTTTGGTGCGGGGGGAAAGTGGGGCGGGCCAATCACTACGATTGGCTTACAATGTTTTGCAGGCGGCCGGTTGCCGTTCCTTCAAGACTGATTATGTGGCGTGCCCGAGTTGTGGGCGGACATTGTTTGATTTGCAAGAAGTGACGGCTCGAATCAAGACCCGCACAGAACACCTTAAGGGTGTGAAGATCGCCATTATGGGCTGCATTGTGAACGGGCCGGGTGAAATGGCCGATGCGGATTTCGGTTATGTGGGTGGGGCACCGGGGAAGATCAATTTGTACGTTGGGAAATCTCCTGTGCGTTTCAATATTCCGGAAAAGGAAGCCGTAGAGTCGCTCGTGGACTTGATTAAGGAACACGATAAATGGGTGGAGCCGATTCAGGCGGATTCATAACGCCAATAGCTGGTCGCGGCCCTTGGGAATGAACTCCAGATGATGCTGGATAAAGTTCCCCAAAAAACGACCGGTGGCCGTGGCCTGCGCGCGCGTGGGTTTGAGCGTGGTAATGGCATTCCAATTTAAGACCGCCAACTGTTCCATGAGCTGGCAAGTCCCCTCGTCCAGACTGTCGTCATCCAGAGGTGGAGCCAGCCCTAATTCATTGAGCGTCTTAATTTCCAGCGCATAAGCCAAAGCTGGCCGAGCGGGATTGTTCTCCAAATGCTTCAGGAGGGTAGCGAAGATCGCGTGAATGCCGGGTAGGGCGTGCTCGGGTTCAGTGGCGCGTTCAATCAAGCGGGTGGCGTAGGCGAACAGTTGAAGGCGCGTGATGTCCAGTCGCAGGTTGGGATGATTGGCCTGCAATTGCACCTCACGCAATGTGTGTAAATCCGATCGGCGACTGCGGCGGAATGAGAAATCGGCTTCGAATAGTAAATCCAATTTACCCCGCAGAGCGCTCTTGGGCCGGCGGGCGCCTTTGGCTACCGTACTGAGCCGGCCGTGTTCCTGAGTCAACCAATGGACAATCAAGCTGCTATCCGTCAGCGGGCGGACACGCAGAATAATGCCGTTGGCCTTTTCATCCATTGGCTAAGGTGTCCACGGGAAAGCGTTTGGCCAGTTGGGTCAGAAGGCGGTTTTCTTCGCGCTTCATTTGCCGTCGGTCGTTGGGGGCATGATCATCGTGTCCCAGCAGATGCAGGACGCCGTGAATGAAATAGCGGGCAAGCTCTCGGCCGAGTGGAACGTTGTAGCGTTGGGCATATTCGGCGGCCACCGCCGGGCAGATGATCAGTTCGCCATCGAGCGTATCGGCTTCCGAATAATCGAAGGTGATGATGTCGGTGGGGCCTTCATGCTGCAAATGCGCTCCGTTCACTTCAGCCATGCGCTTGGCGGATACAAAGGTCACCGACAAGCTATAGGCCGGGATTTGAAAAAGCTGATCCAGCGCGATCGTTGCGGCTTTTTTGAATTCGCGCGAAGCGATTCGGTGGACGCGCTGCTGGTTGCGGACACTGATGGTGTTCATTCCCGGTTGCGGCGGGTTTCGTAGGCGTTGATGATCTTTTGAACCAACGGATGGCGGACCACATCGTTTTGGGCAAATTTCTTGATGGCGACTCCCTCGGTTTTACGCAATGTCAGCAGGGCTTCCAGGAGGCCGGATTGCTTCGAGGGAGGGAGGTCAATTTGAGTCGGGTCCCCGGTGACGATGGCTTTGGAGTGATAGCCGAGTCGGGTTAGAAACATGAACATCTGTTCATTGGTCGTGTTTTGGGCTTCATCCAGAATCACAAACGCGTTGTTCAGTGTGCGACCGCGCATGTAGGCGAGTGGAGCAATCTCGATGGTCTCGCGTTCCATGTGCCGTTGCACTTCCTCGACCGGGATCATGTCCAGTAGGGCATCGTGGAGGGGGCGCAAGTACGGGCTGAGCTTTTCGCGGAGGTCCCCAGGAAGAAAGCCAAGCGCCTCACCAGCCTCGACCGCGGGGCGGGTCAGGATAATGCGGGAAACATCGCCGCGCTGGAGAGCGCTCACGGCCATGGCCATGGCGAGGTAGGTTTTACCGGTGCCGGCCGGGCCCACGCCAAAGGTAATGTCGTGGGTGGTGATCGCTTGGATGTACTCTTTTTGGCCGACTGTTTTTGGGATGACCGAAGGTTTTCTTGGGGATGTCGTGATGGTTTGGCTCTTCAATCCCCTGAGCGCTTCACCGCCGTCTTCCTTAACGGTCTGAATGGCCTTCACTAAATCACGTTGGCGGGGGCGTTGGCCGGTGTCGAGTTGATCCTTGAGCGAGGCGAACACATCTTGGGCTTGCGCCAGATTGTCGTCGTCCCCTTCCAGTTTTATCCAGCCATCCCGGGAGGTGGCTTGAATTTCCAGTTCCTCCTGGAGTAATCGCAGGTTCGCCGGGTTGTTATCAAACAACTGCTGGGCTTGGCGGGCACTTTCGTACTGAAGGGTGACAGTAGCCATCTTATTATTCGGCCAAGGCCTTGCGAAGTTTGGCGGCAGTTTCGGTCAGGGCTTCAGGGAGCACGGCGGTTTGTCCGATGGCGGGCATGAAATTGGTGTCTCCGGACCAGCGGGGGACAATGTGCCAGTGCAGATGTTCTTCAATGCCGGCTCCGGCAACGCGGCCGAGATTCAGGCCGACATTGAAGCCATCCGGATTCATGGCGGATTGGATCGCGCGCTTGGTGGCTTGGAGGAGCTGAAGTAAATCGAGATTCTCTTCGTCGTTCAGATCGTCCAAATCCTGAACCTGCTTGTAGGGCACAATCAACACATGGCCGCCATTGTAAGGGTAGGTGTTGAGGACGGCATAACCATGGCGTGAACGCCGGATGACGTAGTTGCCTTCATCGTCCTCGGATTGGCCGATTTGGGTGAACACAGAAGCGTCGCCAGAAGGATTCTTGGGACCGAGAATGTAATCGATGCGCCAAGGCGCGTGCAGTGCTTCCATTGGGCGTAACCTATGCTTGGGGCGGGGCGCTTGTCAAAGCTGGTTATTCGTCCAGCAGCGATTGGAAATGGACCTGTGTGCGGTCGAAAGTGCCCTGGATTTCCTGTAGGAGTGCGTGTACCCCGTCGAGATTTTCAAGTTTGGCATCGGTTTCGAGCCGTGAACAAGCATCGGCCAATTGGCTAGCGCCCAGATTGGCACTGCTGCCTTTGATCTGGTGGGCGATATTGCCAGTCTCTTCGGGGTTTTGATCCGCAATCGCTGATTGTAGATCGGATAATTGCGACCGTGTTTGCTCAAGATACATCGAAATAATTTCGCGAAACGTATCGTCCTGTCCGGCGGCCCGCAATTGATCTAATTGCGAGGTGTCCAGCAGAGGCATTTCTGAATCAACGACCACTTCCTCTTCGGCTTCAATTCCGAGTGATTTTTGCAATGCAATTTGAAGTTCCTTCAGCTGAACGGGTTTGGAGATAAAATCATCCATGCCGGCCTCAATACAGGCGGCGCGATCGTCTTCTTGTGTGTTCGCGGTCATGGCGATGATGTAGACCGGTTCGCGGGTCTTGTCTTCAAGTTCGAGCTTACGAATGCGGCGAGTGGCCTCGAGTCCGTCGAGCACGGGCATTTGGCAATCCATGAGCACGATATCAAACTGGTCCAGGTTAGCGTCCAGAACGGCCTGGCCGTGTTCGCATATCTCTACCTGATGGCCCAGCTTGGTTAGTTGCAGAGTGGCAACGCGCTGGTTGATGGGATTATCTTCCGCGACCAAAATTCGAAGTGAATTGTGTTGGTTAAGTGAATTGCTGTTGTAGGTTTTGGGTTTATGAACCTTGCCGGTCAGGGCGTTCAGGAGAGCTTGGTGCAGGCGGTTGAGGCGGACGGGTTTGAGTAGTGTGCCTGAAACGCCCAAGGTACGCATCATACCGGGGTCCACTTTCATTCGGTGTGTAGTGAGTAGAACTATTTTGGTTTGGGCATGGTCCATGGAGGAATGGATATCCTGCACGAGATCCAGTGCATCGTCATCCTTGAGATTGAGATCGAGCAGGATCAAATCGAATGGCTCATGTTCAGACAAGGCAGATTGGGCCTCCGCTTCGGATTGAACAGCGGTGACATTAATTTTCATTTGGGCGGCATATTCCTCAATGGCGCTCCGGGCAAAATCATTGGGGACAATGACCAACAGCGAGCGTCCGGATAACTCTTCTGCGTGCGACTGAAGCTCGCCGTCTTCCTTTTCCAGCACCGCGGTGAAATGAAACTGGGAGCCTTCACCTTGCGTGCTCTCCACCCACATGTCACCGTTCATCATTTCGGTGAGCTGACGGGAAATGGAGAGACCAAGGCCGGTGCCGCCGTATCGCCGAGTTGTGGAGCCATCGGCCTGACGGAAGGCGTCAAAGATTTTTTCACGCATCTCTGGGCTGATGCCAATGCCTGTATCGGATACGGTGAACTGAAGCTTCACATCGTCATTAGTTTCGTCAATAATCTGGACAGCCGTTTGTACCTCGCCTTCTTCAGTGAACTTCACCGCGTTGCTAATCAGATTGAGAAGAATCTGCCGAAGTCGTCCGGCATCACCTCGATACTGACCGTCCAGCGCAGGTGGGATATGGCAGTGTAATTCAATGTGATTGGCCTCGGCTCGAAGAGCATGTAGCTCGACCGCTTCTTCAATCACTTGGCGGAGTGAGAATTCGGCCTTTTCGAGTTCCAGACGGCCGGCCTCAATCTTGGAGAGATCCAGAATGTCATTCAGGATTTCCAACAAGGCATCGGCACTCGTTCGGACTGTGCCTGCATATTCCTGCTGTTCCTCCGAGAGATCAGAGTCGAGCAGCAGATCGATCATGCCGATGATACCATTCATCGGCGTGCGAATCTCATGACTCATCACGGCGAGGAACTGGGCCTTCATCTGGGCGGCTTCCAAGGCCATGTCGCGCGCGCGTGCGGTTTCGCGTTCGGCAAGTTTTAAGGCCGTGATATCACGGGAAATTCCGATTACACCCGTGGCAATGCCGGATCGGTTAGTGAATGGGACCTTGGTGACCGAAGCCCAAATATCCCGACCATCGGTGTCGGTTTGTTGCTCCACCTTGTTGATGATCGGTTTGCCGGTGAGAATGACGCGTTGCTCGTCCTCGTGAAATGACTTGGCCAAAGCATCGGGGTGGAAATCATAATCGTTTTTACCGACAATGTCGCTGGGCGTCTTTAGTCCCAGCCGCTTGGCCAGCGCCGCGCTTCCCTTGATGAAGCGCGATTCAGTGTCTTTGATGTAAATCCGGTCCGGAACATTGTCCAATAACGCATTGAGCAGGTCGCGTTCATAGGCGAGCTGCTCCTCCATCTGGTGCCGTTCGGTCACATCCCAAAACATGCACTGGATGCCATTGATTTGCCCTTGGGAATCGAGGAGGGGAGTTTTGACAGTTTCGATATAGATGTTTTCCTCGCCACTTCCGGTGCCAGTATGGATTTCGGTGGTGTCGTAGATTTCACCGGTTTCCATGACGCGCATGTCGTCGCGGCGATATTTGTCAGCGAGATGTTTTGGGGAAAGATCGTAATCTGTTTTCCCGAGAATATCCTCCAGCGGTTTGCCGACGGTTTGGCAAAACTGTTGGTTGGCGAAAATAAAGACGCCTTCGCGATTTTTCCTAACAATGTTTTGCGGAATGGTTTCGACCAATGAATGGTAGAGCAGCTCGGAATCACGCAGGGCTTTTTCGGTTTCCTCCTTCTCCGTGATGTCCACCACGGTTCCCTCGTAATACAACAATTGGCCATCTTTGTTGCGTACGGCACGAACATTTTCGGCGATCCAGATTAACGAGCCATCATTTTTTTTGATCTGGGAAACAAAATTATGGATCACGTCCCGCTCGGTCATGATCTTGATGAATTCCTCGCGACGATGGGGGTCCACATACAATTCCCGGGAGACATCCTTCATTTGGCTGATAAGTTCTTCCGGGGAATCGAATCCATAAATCCGCGCCAGCATTGGGTTCGCCGAAATAAATTCGCCATCCGCTGTGGTTTGGAAAATGCCCTCTTGGACGTGGTCGAAAATACTTCGGTATTTTTCCTCGGCCATTTCCGCGCCGAGTTCCTGAATGAGGAGTTCGGCGTTTTCCTCTTTCAGTTGATTGATCTGGTAGCGGTTTTCCAGATGAACTCCCGCTTGTGAAGCCAAGCCTTGAAGTAAATCAATTTGTGAATCATCCAGCGATTGCGATTCCGGGCCGGCGACACACAATGCGCCAACAGTTTGGTTGTTTGCGGAAAAGGGAAAGCCGGCGTAAAACCGAATGCCATTTTCGGTGACCGGTGCCAAGTGGCGGATGTCTTCGTGTTTCTGGGCGTTCTCGACAATTAGTGGTGAGCCTCGTTCCACGCTGATGGCGCAAGGCGATTGATCGCGCGGGATGGCCCCGAGCGTCCAGCCGTATTCCGCCTTGCACCATTGCTCATTCGGGCCGGTGAAGCTAATGGCGGCATAGGGAGCTTCGGCAATGTGGGCGGCCAATTGAGCGAGTTGATCGAAGGCAGGCTCGGGGTCGGTGTTCAGAATCTGGAGGGCATTCAGCGTTTTTTGCCGAGCTTTCTCCGTGGGCAATGATTTGGGTTCGTTGTCCGCCACCGTCCGACAAATGTCGCACTGGGGTCAGTTGGTGGCAAGAGTAGTCTGGTGTGAATAAGTCGGAGGTGTGCCGCTTGACCCGTGAAGTCACCCCGCCTAGTTTCGGAACATCGCGATCGCGATCAAGGAGGAGACATGAAATTTAAGGCTTTATTGGCCGCTCTTGTGGCGGGGGGAATGTTGTGGCTGCAATCAGGCTGCGTGGGTTTGGTGGCGGTAGGTGCCGGTGCCGGAACGGTGGCTTACATTCGCGGCGATCTGGAGGTGGAATCAACCAAGCCGGTGGACCAAGTAATGGCGGCGATTGAGCAAACCTGTACGGAATTAAATTTCAATATCGATAAGAAAGAGACCAAGGCGTTTACCGGCACGGTGGTGGCGGATGGCGATTTTGGCCGCGTGGTGTTCAAGGCCAAGGCTAGAAACCCCGAGAAGACGGAACTCTCCATTCGGGTTGGACCGTTTGGTGACCAAGGTGCTTCAGAGTTGATTTACGAGAAACTCAAGCCGAAGCTCTAGCCCTTCTTCAGATTCAGGCAGAGATAATCAAGGTACTCGGTGATCCGAGCCTTCATTTCAGTTCTGTCGATAATGGAATCGATCAGGCCGCGTTCCATCAGAAACTCTGCAGTCTGGAATCCTTCGGGCAACTCGCTCTGGGTGGTGTCCTTGATGACGCGCGGTCCCGCGAAGCCGATCATCGCTTTAGGTTCTGAAATAATCAAATCACCTAGGCTGGCATAGCTGGCCATGACGCCCGCCGTGGTCGGGTGGGTCAGTACGCTCAGATAGGGCAGGCCTTGCCGGCCATGGTATGCAATGGCAGCGCTAGTTTTGGCCAACTGCATCAGGCTAAACATGCCTTCGTACATGCGGGCACCACCGCTGCTACTGATTACAATTGCGGGTAGGCGCCGTTCCGTTGCTAGCTCGATGATGCGGGTTATTTTCTCCCCGACCACTGAGCCCATGGAGCCACCCAGAAAATTAAAGTCCATGACACCCAAGGCAACCTCATGATCGCCCATGCGGCCGATGCCGGTAATGACGGCGTCCTTGAGGCCGGTTTTTTCCTTATGCTTTTCCAGCTTGTCGGCATACGCCGCTGTGCCGGTGAATTCCAGAGTATCCACGCTGATCATATCCGCCTCGGTTTCCTGAAATGATTCGGGCTCCGTGAGGGCGTTAATGCGATCCCAGGCGGTAGTAGGGAAATGGTGCGTGCAGTGCGGACAGACTTTGAGGTTTTCCTCCAATTCCTTATCGAAGATCATCTCACCGCACTCCGGGCACTTGGTCCAGAGGCCTTGGGGGATTTCCCGCTTTCTGGAGGTGCCGGGGCTGACGGGCTTTTTCTCAATGGCCGGTTCCACATCGGTGGGCGGCGTGACGGCCGGTTCTACCGTTTCCAAGCCGAGCGTCTTTTTGGGTGTATCTGCCATAGGCGGCACCATGCGTGCCAAGAGGATGATGCTGAGATTCAGTGGTAGGTCACAAGCTAAAATTAAAAAGGTAATGCACGGGCCAATGTGAGTACATCTACCTGTTGGGCGCCGGCTTTCTTTAGGGCATGCGCTGCGGCACTGGCCGTGGCACCGGTGGTCATGACGTCATCAATCAGCAAAAACCTGCCTTCGCACGTGCTATTCGAGCAAACGAATGCGCCGCGGAGGTTGCGGAGACGTTGGGAGCGGGAAAGGTGAGTTTGGGTTTCGGTGAAACGCACCCGCTTCAATAGGCCTGCATTTATCGGGATGTCGAATAGTTCCGCAAAGAACGCTGCCAGTCGGTCTGCTTGATTGAATCCTCGTTCGCGTTCTTTTGTAGGATGAAGCGGGATCGGGATCAAAGCTGTGTAGGTTGTTGGGGAAGGAAGAGTCGCTTGGAGGCAACATTGCTTCAGGAGCGGCTCAAAAAACTCATGTTGATCGTATTTGTAGCGGTGAATGATTTCCCGCATGGGGCCTTGTGCTGTGAAGGCTGCCCGTGCCTGATGAAACTGCCGGTCAGTATCCCGGCAATTGAGGCACGGGGCATCCGGCGGTTGGTTTGCGCTCACGGGAAGACCACACTGGTGGCACCAAGGTGGCTTTGTTGGGCGCAATGATTTTTGACATGATCGGCATACATACCCCTGTGTGGCGGTCGCGGAATGTTGTTCGCAAAGCTGGCATTGCTCGGGATAAGCGATTGCCAGGGCGGTATCAATCCACCGGCTCAGCGGGCTTTGGATCATGGCGCAAGATATACCATGCCATGACTGCAAGCAAGGGGGTTGCCGCCCAACCGTCGCTGGTTTTATTGTCGCCCCAGAACACATGGGTGTTCACGGGAGAGCTGATGAAGCTGTTCGTTTTCAGTGCGATAATCCAGCCGGCATGGATGCCGATGGCGATGAAGAGGTTGCCGGTTCGTTGAAAGGCGCCCGCCAAAATCAGCCCGGCCAGGAACAGGTTCACCGCGTAAGCTGGCCAGTGAGGGTCATGGGCAAAATCATGGATGAACTGCGGGAATGCTGTGAAGCCGGTGCTCCAGGTGATTTCCGATATGTTGGGCCGTTGATCAATGAAATGAACACTGGCAAAAAGCAGGGCGCTAGCAACAGCAGCCCAACGCCAATTCATATCACGGCGCAATAGGCCAAAGAGCATGCCGCGAAACAGGGTTTCTTCGAGCACACCCACGGCAATGGCGGCGCCCAATGTATTGAGCCAATGTTTGCCCCATTCTCCAAGCGGATGAGCAGGGCGAAATTCACGGGCTTCAAAGATCAATCCCAAGGCCGCTATAGCCATAAGAGAGGCCAGGCCGATGAGCAGTCCTATGCTGATGTGGTTTTTGGCTTTTGGGAAATCCGTCCAACCAAGCTCCGCCCAGGATTTGATTTTGGTGACGCGCCAAAGCAGGCCGAGGCCAGCCAGGGCCAATAGCATGAGGCAACGATTAAAGTAGCGATGGAAATCGTCATGGGATTCAAGGAAGTTCAGGAAGCTCAGGACAGGCGTATCCGAGAACACCGCCATCCACGCGACTGGAGCCATGGCGGCGGCTCCTATAAACACGATCAACAGGTAAACAGCAATTGCGGCAGTGTTGCGCACGAAGGGGCAGTACACGCTGGTTTGGTTGGAGCCAAGCGATTTTTGTTGAACGATGAGCGATCGGATTGTTCGATTGGCGGCGGACGATTTCAAGAGGGACAATTATCGAACTCATTGAGAACAGAAAATTTGGGGACTACCGATTGCTGGAGCGTATTGCCAAGGGCGGCTTGGCGACGATTTGGTTGGCAAATGATGTGAATGGCAAGCCGGTGGCGTTGCGTGTGTTACACGATACCTTTCGGACTGGTTCATCGGGGCCCAAATTATTTCGGCGCGGCTGCCAAATCATGGAGAGCATGCCGCCTCACCCTAATGTGGTGGGCTACATTGGGCAGGGCGAGTTGAAGGGTCGCGAGTTTGAGGTGCTGCAATATGTGGAAGGCCAGTGTCTCCGTGAAATGATGGTTAGAGATGATGTTCGATTGGGGGGAATTCTCAGCGACATTCTGGTGGAGTTAGCCGCCGCGTTGGAGCATGTGCATGATTCAGGTTACATGCATCTGGATGTGAAGCCGGAGAACGTGATTATCAGCCGGGGTGGCGTCACATATTTGTGTGATTTTGACACCGCTCAAGTGATCCCAGATAAGCCGGTGAAAATTGAGAAGAAATCCGGTACCCCATTTTACATGTCACCTGAGCTGACCAATGGCTGGAAGTTTGATCAACGCGCGGATATCTATGCTTACGGTGTTACGCTGTACGAATTGCTAACTGGCGTAAAGCCGTTTGAGGGCCAGACGCAAAAGGCCATGCTCGCCAACCAGCTCAACCCACGTTATCGCATTCGTAAGCCGCGGGAGTTTAACGACAACATTCCGATCAAATTGGAGGAGCTGATCCTGAAATGCATCGATTTCATCCCTGAAAAGCGGCCGCCAAACATGACCCTGCTGGTGCGCGATCTGAACCGCGTGTTGGGGGTTCGATGAGCGGTGGGTTTTTAAAGCGATACTGGTTTCTGGTAGTGCTGCTCTGCCTTATCCCGGTCGGGCTCTGGGCACCGGGGCCGGGGTTGTACATCAAGGAGCAGGGGCACATCATCCCTGTGTTTGTGGGGTTGATGCTGGGATTGTCCGGGTTTTCGATGGATACCTCCAGCCTGGTACGTCAGGCGTTTAATTGGCGGGCGATCGTGCCGGTTCTGGCGTCGACCTTCGTGCTGGCACCGGTGACGGCGTATGGGTTGGCACTTTGGTTGCGGCCCGAAGGCGATCCGCATTTTCTGCCCGCAATAATGATCATGGCGGCTCAGGCGGGGACGTTGGCGTCCGCGTTGGCGTTGACCATGATGGCCGGAGGAAACCGGGAATTGGCGTTGGTGGTAACCGTGTTGTCCAATTCACTGACCGTTCTCTTGACGCCCTTCATTCTGGAAAGAGCCGTGGGAGCCACAGTGCAGTTCAACACGAGCGCCATGGTGTTGCGGATGTTTCTGATCGTCCTGTTGCCGATTTTGATCGGACAATTGTTGCGCCCGAAATTGTGGGAACGCACGGAATCCGTTCGACCCGCTTTGAAGGTAGCGCCGCAACTAATCATCCTGCTGTTCGTGTACGCCGGCTTCGCCTCCGGGGCAGATAAATTGCGGCAGGGCGGGGAATTGTTGCTTAGGTTTTTGGCGGCCTGCGTTGCGTTGCACGTCATTCTCCTGGGCGTGATGGCGGTTGTGTCAGGTTTACTCAAGCTTTCTTGGCCCGATCGGACGGCAGTGGTTCTTTGTGGATCGCAAAAGACATTGCCCAACGGGATTTACATTTGGAGCCATTTCTTTCCCGCAAATCCGTACGGGGCCGTACCGTTGGTGCTGTATCATTTGTTTCAGTTGATCGTGGATACATTGTTGGTTTCGAGGTTCGAGAAACTCAATGGTGTGAAGAATGTGGATAAACATTGATTCACTCATCAAGTCTCCTTAAACTGCATAACCCAACGCGCCTTGGAGAAATTCATGAGCGACAAACAATCTGGCGGTCACGGTAATCTGACCTACTATATCATTGGTGCCATCGTAGCAGCGATTGGCGCAGGGTTCTTCATTCCTGAAATTGCCGTCAAATTCAAGGTTGGCGGCGAAGTCTTTCTGAGTTTGCTCATGATGATGGTGGTGCCTTTGGTGATCTCCTCCGTGATGAGCGGTATTCTCGGTTTGGGCGATGTGCGTAAGCTCGGCAAACCAGGCGGCGTCGCGGTCGGGTATTACATGTGCACCACCGTGCTGGCTGTGACGGTGGGATTGATTGCCGTCAATATTCTTAAGCCCGGGGTGAACAAGGAATTGGCTGCGGCTAAAGAGAAGTGGGAAGATGCAACTGGCGACGAAAAGGTAAAGGCCGAGGAGGAGCTCAATGCCTTAAAGGCTAGTATCCAGAAAAATCTCGATGATTCTGCTTCCAGTAACGAGGAAGCTGCTCATGCGGTTGAGGCGGAGAACAAGCGCAAGGACGCGGCCAAAAACGAGGAAGCGGCACAGGAGCGTAAACAAGAGGCACAGGCCGCTCTAGTCAAAGCTAAGGAGGCTTTGGCGAAAGATCCTGAGAAGGAATCCTTGCAACAACAGGTCATGGAGGCTGAGGCCAACAAGGACAGTGCTGACAAAGCTTACGCCAAGGCTGTGGCTCAACGTAATGCCGCAGGGGAAGAGAAAACGATCTGGGATATTTTGGAAAATATCCTTTTGATGTTGGTAACGGATAATTTGTTTAAGTCTGCGGCCGAAATGAGTCTATTGCCGCTAATTGTCTTCAGCATCATTTTTGCGGCGATGCTCACCACGATGGGCGACAAGGTTTTTGCCATCACACGCATGATCAACCAGGCAAACGCTGCCCTGATGTCTTTCGTCATGCTGTTGATGAACATCGCGCCGATTGGTATTTTTTGTCTCGTGGCATCCAAGTTTGGCGAGGCTAATCTAGAAGGCAAGCTGGCCGAGATGGCCGGGCAACAGGGGTTCTACATTATCACCATTTTAGTGGGGCTCGGCTTTCACATGTTCGTGACGTTGTTTTTTGCCTACTGGTTTTTCACACGCAAGAATCCGATCACGTTTTTCAAGAATATGTCGCAGGCTGTGTTGACGGCGTTCTCGACCGCAAGCTCCTCGGCCACGCTGCCTGTCACCATGGAG
Organism: uncultured Verrucomicrobiales bacterium; assembly: GCA_913048135.1. Taxonomy (GTDB): domain Bacteria; phylum Verrucomicrobiota; class Verrucomicrobiia; order Limisphaerales; family UBA1100; genus UBA1100. The sequence goes on along the minus strand of CAJWVY010000076.1, from coordinate 289 downwards.
TGCGCAGTGGACAAGGCGGGGATCTCTGAAAAATCCACAAAATTTGTACTGCCGCTTGGCGCTACGATCAATATGGATGGAACGGCTTTGTATGAGGCGGCCGCAGCGATCTTCATCGCGCAGATTTATTTCCCGATCACGGGACAGGACCTAACGATGCAGACACAGGTGATTATCGCCGTGACCGCCACGTTGGCGGCCATTGGAGCCGCCGGAATACCGGAGGCCGGATTGGTGACTATGTTGATTGTGCTAAACGCCGCCGGATTGCCGGTAGAAGCGATTGGCT
>CAJWVY010000075.1 GCA_913048135.1 uncultured Verrucomicrobiales bacterium | reverse complement strand
TGGTGAAAGACCGCTCCGGCGTGATGCCTGCGTTGGATCTTCGGATTGATCGGCCCGGCAATGTACGACGACAGCCGGGCTCCGTAGAGATCCGCAACACGGCGGCCATTCGCTCGGACAAGCCGCCCACGAAAATTCTGAACGCCGTCAAGCGTTCCAACGCGCTCACCGTGGAGGTTTGGTTTCAACCGGCCAACCTCACACAAGAAGGTCCGGCGCGGCTCTTCACCATTTCCGGTGACACCTCCAACCGCAATGTGACGCTCGGGCAGGAAGGGCCCGCGTTGCAGGCGCGCCTGCGCACCACGCGCACGAGCAACAATGGCATGCCCGCCATCGAGACCGGGCGCCTACTCAAGACCGCCCTCACCCACGCCGTGTACACGCGCGATGCTGCGGGCAAGACGCGGCTGTTTGTCAATGGCCGGCTCGCCAAGGAACAATCCACGCCGGGCACCATCAGTAATTGGAACGGCAATTATCGACTGGCGTTGGGCAATGAATTTTCCGGCGACCGCGCCTGGCGCGGCACGCTGCATTGGGTGGCCGTGTACGGCCGCAGCCTGAGCGCGGCCGAGGTGAGCCAAAACTTCAAGGCTGGCGCCTTCGCTCAGGTGGACCCCGCCGCGCGGCTAGCCGCGGCCAACGAAGCGCTCTTTGAAACCAAGATTGCGCCGCTGCTCGCCAAGCACTGCCTCGAATGCCACGACCCCGCCACGGCCAAGGGCGATCTTGATTTGTCCCGCAAGCTCACCGCCTTTGCTGAGCCGGACATGATCGTGCCCGGCCAGCCAGCCAAGAGCCTTGTGTGGGAGAGTGTGGCCAAGAATGAGATGCCCAAGAAACGCCCGGCATTGTCGGCCGCTGAGAAGGCGCTGCTCCAGCAATGGATCGAGGGCGGCGCGCGCTGGACGCTCGCGCGCATTGATCCGGCCGTGTACGCGCACGGCGAACAGGCCGGCGTAAACTGGATCCGTCGACTGACTGTGGCCGAGTACATCGCCACCGTGCGCGCGGCCACGGGCGTGGATATCGCCAAAGACGCCCGCACTCTGCTGCCGGCTGACCTCCGCGCAGACGGGTTTTCCAACACCGCCTACAACCTGAACGTCGACCTCAAGCACATCAACGCCTACGCGCAATTGGCCGACCGCATTGTCGCACGGATGGATGTGAGACCCTTCGCGCGGCGCTTTGGCGGCAACGGAAGTTTTACGGACAAAAACATGCGCGCCTTCATCGACCGGCTCGGGCGATGGATACTGCGCGGGCCACTGGAGGAGCGCGAGGTGGATCTCTTTCGCGGCATCACCACCTCGCTGGTGGCTAACGGCGGCACCTACGAAGAAGCCGTCGGACTGGTGCTCGAGGCCATGCTGCAGTCGCCCCAGTTTATTTATCGCATGGAAAACCAACAGGCCGGCGGACGCGTGAGTGACGCCGAGCTGGCCGTGCGGCTGAGCTTTCTGCTGTGGGGTGCGCCGCCCGATGCGGCCCTGAATGACGCGGCGGACAAGGGCCAGCTGGGCAATGCCTCGCAACTGCGCGCGCAGGTGGCGCGCATGCTCAAGGATCCGCGCGCGATGGAACGCTCCGTGCAGTTCGCCGACGAATGGCTGAACCTCGGCCACCTAGCCAACCTGCGGCCGGACAAGCAACATTTTCCCAACTGGAACCCTGCCCTCGCCGGCGACATGCGCGCAGAGACGATCGCCTTCTTCAAGGAGATTGTCTGGAAACAAAACCGGCCGTTGTCCGATCTGTTGAATGCGCAATTCACGCATCTCACGCCGCGCCTGGCCAAGCACTACGGACTGCCGGCCATCGCGAAGGACGAAGGGCCGCAGCGGTATGATCTCACGAAGGTTCCCGCGCGCGGCGGCTTGCTCACGCAGGGCAGCATTCTCACGCGCGGCGGCGACGATGCCTCGATGGTCACGCGTGGTCTGTTTGTGATGCATGATCTGCTGCGCGGCGTGGTGAAGGATCCGCCGCCCTGCGTCGACACCACTCCGGTGGCCAGTCAGCCGGGCCTCAGCCAGCGCAGCATCGCCGAGAAACGCATCGCCAACGCCAATTGCGGGGGTTGCCACAGCAAGTTCGAACCGCTCGCCTTCGGCCTCGAACGCTTCGACGGGCTCGGCTCTTATTTCGAAAAGGACAACCACGGCAATCGCCTTCGCGAGGACGGGCAAATCCTGTTTCCCGGCGAAGCTAAGCCGATTGCTTATCGTACGTCCGGCGAATTGATGAACCATCTCGCCGCCAGCGATCGCGTGCGCCAGAGTATCACGTGGAAGCTCACGCAATACGCTCTCGGTCGGCCGCTGGGTGCGAGCGATGCCCGCGCCGTGCAGGCCATTCATCAAGCCGGCTGGCAAAACACCGGCACTTATGCCAACCTAATCACGGCCATTGCCTTGAGCGATTTGTTTCAGACCCAACCGTCGGAGGATAATCCATGAAAAATCACCTGAACCGCCGCGCCCTCTTGCAGGGACTGGGGACCGTCAGCATCGGATTGCCGTTACTGGAGGAAATGATAACCGCCAACGCGCTCGGCGCGGCCAAGGCCAAGGTGCCCGTGCGCGCATTCAACGTGTTCTTCGGCCTCGGCATTCCCGCGCCTTTGCAGAACGAAGGCTTTGACGATGTGCTCGAACCGCTTCAGCCGCTCAGCAAGAAGCTGCTTATCATGCGCAATGTGGATCACGTGCGCTGCGATGTGCGCGGCATCAACGCCCACTTTGACGGCGCCACCGCGTCGTTCACCGCTGTGCCCGCCGGCGGCGAGGCCAAGGCGGGCGGGCCGTCCATCGATCAGGTGATCCGCCACGCGCATCATCCGAAGGGACTTCCCTCGGGCATGGTGCCTACGCTGGTGGCCGGCACCTTTTTCCGGCGCAGCCGCGTCGGACGTTATCATCACAGTTACACACTCGACGGCACCGTGGCCGCGCGCATGCAGGAAAAGCCGCGCGACCTCTTCGACCGCGTGTTCGGTACACTGACCAATGCCGATGACGCCGATGCTCGCGCGCAACGCCTCAAGCGCAGCGTGCTCGATTCAGTCGTGGACCAATATCGGTTTTACACCGGGCCCAACTCCCCGCTCGGCGCCGCCTCCAAGGGCCGTATGAAGGATCATCTCGACCGCATTCGTGAGTTCGAACAACGCGCCTTTGCGTTGCCCCAGAAGAATGGCCCAGGCCCCGCCCTGCCCCCGCGCTCCGCCATCCCCCACGGTGGCCCGGCGGATCCCGGGGGTGAAGGCATCGACATCACGCTGGAGGAGCTCACCACCGAATGGCGACTGCTCGCCGACCTGTACGCGCTCGCCATTGAGATGGATCGCGTACGATTCGGCTCACTCACCTTCCTCGCCGCCGGCGAACGCATCCGGCTCAAGGGCAAGTACGAGTACAACGGCCGCACGCAGTACGAGTTTGATGATGCCGCGGAACATCGCCGCAGCGGTTCCGGCGGTTGCAGTCACGAGTGGTGGCATAAATTCAACGAGAAGCGTGACAACAAACAGCTACGCGCGCATGTGCACATGAAGATGAATGAGCTCGCCTATTTCATGAAGCGCCTCGACGCGACTCAGGAAGCCAATGGTCGCAGTATCCTGGAGAATTCGCTCCTCACCATTTCCACCGAATCTGGTGACGGCCGCCACAACGATGTGAAGCGTGAACTCTCCGGCGTATTTCACGCCGTCACCGGCGCCAACGGCCGCTTTCAAACCGGTCAGATCATGGATGTGAAAGCTGAAGGCCTCGATGTATATAATACCATGTTAACTGCAATGAATGCCCAACTACATCTCGGCCCCAATAAACGAAAACACCAATCAATTGATAAGATCCGTGCATAAAAAAACTGCCGACAAAATGTCGGCAGCTAAAATAAGCTCTGGCAATTTAATCTAATTTCCGCCTCCAGCATCACCAATTTGTTGGGACAAGTAATTTTCGATACCAACCATTTTAATGAGGTCCAATTGAGCTTCGGCCCAGTCTATACTTTGTTCAGACTCTACGACCATACGCTCCATAAGTTCTCGACTTGAGTTGTCTTTCACATCCGCCGCCAACTTCACGGCCTCATTGTAAGTCGAGGCACCTTTAATCTCGAGTTCCATCCCATTTTCGATCATTGCCTGAGGTGTGTCCCCTACATTAATGACATCGTAACGAGAGATGGCCGGCACTCCATCCAGGAAAAGTATGCGATCAATTACTTCATCAGCATGCTTCATCTCTTCAATGGATTCCTTGTAGTAATAATCCGCAAGTTTTTTAAGCCCCCAATTACTAAGCATCTTGGAGTGGATGAAGTAGAGGTTTATTGCGGTTAACTCGATCGTTAAGCCCGCGTTCAAAGCTTCGATAACCTGATCATTTCCTTTCATGTCTATTTCCTTTTATTTTCAAATGAATAATGGGTGCGCTCTACACAAAGCATTTGAGAATAGCACAAACAAAGTAGATGTAAAAAAATATGTTTGCTACCGAGACTCAATCCCAACGCTAAGAGCTATGCAGCCTGACAATTGCAGAGACTCCTAACGTATCCACAACCGGGACATAAAGCACAGGGACCGCACTCGGCAGGAAAACCAGCGAGGATGCGCTGGATGCGACACTGGCAACTACCACAGCCACTTCCCGCATTTGTTTGGCGAGTGACCTCGCAGATGGTCTGCGCATTTCCCTCGTTAATGGCCTCATGAATGGCCGACGCCTTCACTTGGAAACAATCACAAATTAGCAAATCCGCAGACTTCGACCGCTCCTGATCGGGTATTTCCACGATATTTTCCATCACTTGAAGACGCTCTTCATCATCTAAAAAGATATACGGTGCAAGCAATTTTTGAGAATGAGTCACATTAGCAGTTCACAATTAAAACACTGAATTTATGGTGGTAATCATGCTTTTGAGTTAACGACGCTCGTTTTTGTGGATTTTTTTAAAGATTTCCTCGAGTCGTTTCGCGATAGCCGGTTCGGCTTCAGCAAAATTTTCCTGCTCATCGCCATGTGTCTTAATGTTCGCCAGAAAGTATGGTTTCTCAAATGCCTTCCCGCGCGGTTGTTGGCGACCGCCGGAGCCGTTGCCGAGAACGAGTTTCCAGTCACCATCACGGATAGCGAACATGCCGCTAGAGGAATGATGAATGACCGGCGGACGAGCGTAGCCCTTAGCTTTCCCGAGTAGGAGCGGCAGAAAACTATAGCTATCGGCCGCAGCGCCCTTGGGAACCTTGGCGCCGGCAATGGCGGCAACGGTGGCAAATAGATCAGTATGAGTGATCACTTGCGCACTCTCGCTACCTGCCTGCACCTTGCCGGGCCAGCGGGCAAAGAACGGCACGTGATGTCCGCCTTCCCAGATGTCCGCCTTGGTGCCACGCCACGGACCGTTGGCGGTGTGGCTCTTGGAATGGTACTGCTGCTTAGTCGGCGTCTTCACGTGATCATCCTCGTCATCCACACGATACATAAAAGATCCATTATCGCTGGTGAACATCACAAGCGTGTTATCGGCGAGCTTGGTTTCATCCAGTGCCTTTAGCACCTGGCCCACAGTGTCATCCACGTTCATAACAAAATCGCCGTACGGCCCGAGGCCGGTTTTGCCGACAAACCGCGGATGCGGTGTCACCGGCTTATGCGGCCCGGTGAGCGGCATGTAGAGGAAGAAGGGTTTATCGCCCTTGGCCATACGCTTAAGGAAAGCGGCCGTGCGGGCGCCCAGCACGTCGAGGCCTTCCTCGAATTTCAAATCCTCCGCGCGTGGTCCCGCCCGCACGAAGCCGGGAAAACTGATACCCGCTTGTTGCACGAGTTTGGCCGGCACAAAGCGGTCGTTTTCGATCCACACATAAGGCGCCATGTCGAGCGAGGCACTCACACCAAAGTATTCATTAAAACCGCGCGTGATCGGGCTATCGGCAATTGGCTTGGTAAAATCCACGTTGCCGTCACCATCCCAGCTGTCCTTAGCCGGCTTACCGCCAGCACGCCGGGTCATGTTCATACCCAAATGCCATTTACCGATCGCCGCCGTGTGATAGCCTGCCAGCTGCATAATGCTGCCCACCGTCGGCCGATCCTTTTCGATCAATGGCGCACTGTAGCCGCCGAGCACGCCGCGTTTGAGTGAAGATCGCCAGCAGTAACGGCCGGTAATCACCCCATAACGCGTGGGTGTGCAAACCCCCGAGGGACTATGCGCATCGGTAAACGTCATGCCCTCCTTCGCCAAGCGGTTGAGGTGCGGCGTGGGAATCTTGGATTTCGGATTTAGCGCCTGCACATCGCCGTAGCCCATATCATCGGCCAGTATGAAAATGATGTTGGGCGACGCGGCCGGCAATTCAACCGCCAGTAAAATAAATGCAACGAGAAGAATGCGTTTCATGAGGAGCCGAATCATCAGGCCAGCCGATGGTCGAGACAAGCAAAACAGAGGCAGCTGCTGCTGCTTCCTTTGACAAGATTTGTTCGGCACGGCATCTTCGGTTGGTGAAGCGACTGATTGCATGGTTATTGCTGGGCCCCGGACTGCTGATCAGTCTGGCGGCGCAGCAACCGCATTGGTCCTTGCGGCCCATCACGTCACCGCCCGTGCCGCCGGCCAAAATGGCCCACCCCATTGATGCCTTCATTGGGCAACGCCTCAAGGAGGCCCAGCTCGAGCCCTCCGCGCCAGCCGACCGGCGCACGTTGATTCGCCGACTACATTTTGACCTGCACGGACTACCACCCACACCGGAGGACGTGGAGGCGTTTGTCAACGATCCCGATCCCAAGGCATACGAGAAACTCGTCGATTCCCTGCTGGACTCGCCGCATTTCGGCGAACGCTTTGCCCGGCACTGGCTGGACATCGCCCACTACGCCGACACCCACGGCTTCGAGCGCGACAAGCTCCGACCTGATGCGTGGCCCTACCGCGACTACGTCATCCGCGCCTTCAATGCCGACAAACCGTACGCCCGCTTTCTGCAGGAGCAAATCGCCGGTGATGTCTTGTGGCCGAACGATCCTGATGCCGTCGTGGCCACCGGCTTCCTCGCGGCCGGCCCATGGGATTTCGTCGGGCAAGTGGAAACCAAGAGCCCTATCCTGCGCCGCAGCGCCCGCGCGTTGGATTTGGATGACATGATGACACAGGTGATGACTGCCACCACCGCGATGACTGTCAACTGTGCCCGCTGCCATGATCACAAGCTCGATAAAATTCCGCAGGAGGATTACTACCGCCTCACCGCTGTGTTTGCCGGCTTGAAGCGCGGCTCACGCAATGTCAGCGACGACGCACTCGCCCAGCACAACGCTCGGAAAAAGGCGATTGAGGACAAGCTGAGTCAGGCGCAATTCGCCATTGGCGAACTGGAAGGCCGTGGCATCGATCTGGCTGATGTGGTTGGCGGTGGCAACGGTTTCGGCACAGGGCGCAAGGGGATCGGGCTAGACGCACGCACGGCTAAAGTGCAGGAGCGTCCATTTGGCGACCTCGGCAATGTCAAGCCCGGCAATTACGCGAAGAGCGCATACAATTTTGTGGACGGCGTGTTCGTGCCAGCGAAGGGCGAAACGCCCATCAGTTCAACCGACCTCAAGGCCACCGGCTTGCCCGCCAATGGCGGAAAGGCGTGGGACATGATCCGCAACGGACCAGTCGCCAGCCAACACTCCACTGAATGGGGCGGCGTGGATTATAACAAGGCCGACCACAGCTTGCTCGGTCTGCATGCCAATGCTGGCATCACATTTGACCTCGCCGCCATTCGCAAGGCCACCGGCATCAACGGACTGCGCTTCAGTACCGTGGTTGGCTATGGCGGGATCACCGTGCAACCCAGTGCGGAGTTTCGTGTATTGGTCGATGGAAAACTCGCCGCGCATCAACGCATCGGCCGCAAGGATGCCGTAACCGTAGAATTCAATCTCTCCGACGACGCACGCTTTCTTACTCTCATTTCGACCGACGGCGGCAACGGCTATAGTCATGACCAAATCAGCTTTGGCAATCCGCGACTGACCCCAATCAAGCCCAAGCAGTTGACTGCTGATGACCAAAAAAAACTGGAACAGCTCCGCCGCCAAAAGGCGCGTCTGGAAATGGAACTCGCCAACCTTGGTGAACCACCGAAATTCTACGGCGTCATCCCAGAGCAACCTCCAGTGGTAAAAGTACTACACCGCGGCAACCCCGAATCTCCGCGTGACCCCGCCTCACCCGGAACATTGCGCTGGGTAAAGGGGCTGAAGGCCGATTTTGGCGATCACAACATGCCGGAGGGCCAACGCCGCGCTGCGCTCGCCAAGTGGATCACTCACGCGAATAACCCGTTGACCCGCCGCGTGATTGTCAATCGCCTGTGGCAATGGCATTTCGGTCGGGGCATTGTGGATACCCCCAGCGACTTTGGGCGTGGCGGCCAAAAACCCACGCATCCCGAGCTGCTCGATTGGCTTGCTGAGGAACTGCGGCTTCGCAAGGGATCGCTCAAGGCCATCACCCGCCTCATCGTCACTAGCGCCACCTACCGGCAGGTGTCCCACACCGTTCACGGCAAGGCGACAGATGCCGACAACCGTTTTCTTTGGCGACAAAACCCGCGTCGCCTGCAAGCCGAAGCGATGCGAGATGCCGTACTAGCCACTAGCGGCAAGCTCAACCACAAGGCAGGCGGTCCGGGCTATCGCGATTTCAAATATACCCAAGCCTACGCACCCATTTACCAGTACATCACGCCGGATACCCCCGACCTGTGGCGTCGCAGCATTTATCGGTTTGTCGTCCGCACCACACCGCATGAATTTCTCACCACGCTTGATTGTCCGGATCCCGCCAACCTCACGCCCAAGCGCCTCACCACCACCACGCCATTGCAGGCCCTCACGCTCAGCAACAACCCATTCATGCTCAAACAGACCGGCTACTTTGCCATGCGGCTAAAACAAGATGCCGGCGCCCTGCCGGAAAACCAAATAGTTCGGGCCTTTCAGTTGGCCTTCAGCCGCCCGCCGACACCAATTGAAGCCAAAGCCGCACTTCAAACCGTCCGCACCAAAGGCCTCTTTGCCCTGTGCCACGCGGTGCTCAATGCCAATGAATTTGCCTATGTCGACTAGCTCTCGCAGAGATTTCCTCCGCACCGCCGGCGGCGGCTTTGGCCTGATGGCACTGGGCGATTTGCTGGCGCGCGAACCGCAACCAGCCGGGCATCACCCGGCCAAGGCCAAGGCAGTAATCCAGATTTTTTGTCCGGGGGGCATGAGCCAGGTGGATACTTGGGATCACAAGCCCGAGCTGGCCAAGCGTAACGGCACGCCATTTGATCCCGGCGGCAAATTACAATTCTTCGCCTCCAAACCCGGTAACTGTCAAGGCAGCCACTGGACGTTCCAAAAGCACGGCGCCTGCGGGCGGCCGATGAGCGCGCTCTTCCCACGACTGGCCACCTGCGTGGACGACATGGCGTTTGTGCATTCGATGCACAGCAAATCCGCGCTGCACGGCCCGGCGATGTTCATGATGAACAGCGGTTTCATTTTGCCCGGCTTTCCCTCGATGGGCGCGTGGGTGACGTACGGTCTCGGCAGCGAGGCAAACAATCTGCCCGGCTACGTAGTACTACCCGATCCGCGCGGCCTACCCCCTGGCGGCGTACTCAACTGGGGAGCCGGTTTTCTGCCTGCCAAGCAACAGGGCACACCGATGCAAACGGCTGCGGACAAGCCGCCTCTGGCCGATTTGTTTGCCCCAGATGAATTCAAGAGCAACCCGCGCGATGCCAACCTGCTTTCGCTACTCAACCGTCGGCATGCCGCCGGGCGCCCAGGCAATTCCGAGCTCGAGGCTCGCATTAAGGCATATGAGATGGCCGCAAAACTACAGCTCAGTGCGCCGGAGGCAACCGGTATCACCGGCGAAAGTGCGGCCACGCAAAAACTGTATCAATTGGCCGACGAAGACATCGGCCCCTTCGGCCGCCAATGCCTGCTGGCACGCCGACTAGTGGAACGCGGCGTGCGGTTCGTGCAAATTTTTTGCGGGGCGGAAAACACCACTGCCCGCAAGATCCGGCCCAACTGGGACAGCCACGAAGATCTCCCGCGCGATCACGGCTACTGGGGCCGCGTGCTTGATGGCGGCGCTGCGGCGCTCCTCAAAGATCTAAAAGTGCGTGGGCTACTTGATGAAACCCTCGTGATCTGCACCACTGAATTCGGTCGCCAACCCGCCGCTCAAGGCAGTCAAGGCCAAGGTCGCGACCACAATGCCGGCGCCTTCACCGCGTGGCTGGCCGGCGGCGGCATTCGGGGTGGCACAAGCTACGGCGCCACGGATGAACTCGGCTGGAAAGCGGCAGTGAACCCCACCTACTCCTACGATTTTCACGCCACTGCACTACACCTGCTTGGCATTGATCACGAACGGTTGAGCTTCTACCACAATGGCATCCAACGCCGACTGACCGATGTACACGGGCACGTGATCAAAGAATTGATCATTTAGAACCAAAAATTCGGTTGTTCGAGTCGGTTCATTCTCCACCTAAAAAACTCTTTATAGACTCCCTGAACAATTCGGGTTCCAATAAAAAGGCATCATGTCCCTTTTCTGATTTTACCTCTACAAGCCTAGATTCAACGCCTGCCAGTTTTAATTCTTCTGATAAATTTTTTTGTTCCTCAGGATAAAAACAAACATCAGAATCAATTGAAAATATCAAAAACCTTTGGTTAGAGCATCTGCCAAACATTTCGCTGATACTATCAGCACAACTATCCTTTAATAGGTCGTAATTCAACCATCCCACCAGAAGAATCAGATAAGTATTTGCATCGAAACGTAGAGTAAACTTATCGCCATGATGCAGCATATAAGACTCAACAGCGTGTTGAAATTTGTAGCGAGAAGAGTCCCTTGATGGTTGGTTTAATTCCCCGGACGCACGACTTTTCATTGCTTCGAGTGACACATAAGTCTTATGTGCAATCATTCTGGCAAGGGATAAACCATTGATAGGGCCAGAATCGTGATAGTAATCTCCATTCAAGAATTGTGGATCCCTCTCTATTGCTTGAACCTGCTCTAAATTTAAAACCCTTTGCAAAACAGTAGAATAAAAGCTTGTTGCAATCGGGCAAACCAAACGAACTTTATCAGGGTATCTTACCGATAAATTCAAAGCCATCATACCCCCCAATGATGCTCCAACTACGGCATGTAGTTTACTGATTCCTAAATGGGTAAGGAGCTCGACCTGAGTATCGACAACATCTGAAAAAGATACTGCTGGAAAGCTGGAACCATAAGGCTCACTCGTCGCCGGATCGAGTGACGAAGGCCCTGTAGTGCCATAGCACCCTCCTAAATAGTTGCAACAGATTACATGGAAATGATTGGTATCAATTACTTTACCGGGACCGATAAAATCATCCCACCAACCAGTATAGCATTCACTCTGCCAGAGATCTCCCGCCTCAGGCAGGGATGGGTTGCTGCCTGCAGCGTGCTGACTTCCACTTAGAGCATGGAACACCAAAATCGAATTATCTCGTGCGGTATTTAGCTCACCATAAGTCTCATAAGCCAGGGTTACCTCACTTAAGGTTTCCCCACTTTCAAGCCTAACTGGATTGGAACGACTACCGTAGGAAAAAAACTTTGTCCTTACAGACTCCATTCTGAATAAATCTAGTCGGAAGTAGCTTTATCCAAAGCAACCTTTATATCTTCCAGAATATCATCGATATGCTCTAACCCAACCGACAACCGAATCAACTCCGGCTTAATTCCTCCAGCTATTTGAGATTCCTCGGAAAGTTGTGAATGCGTGGTCGAAGCAGGGTGTATCGCTAAACTTTTTGCATCACCCACATTTGCCAAATGTGAAAAAAGCTCCAAGCTTTCAATGAATTTTTGCCCGGCTTCCTTACCACCTTTAATGCCGAACACAACCATTGCCCCGCCTTTACCTCCCAAATACTTCTCCACCATGGAGGCTTGGCCATCATTCATACCTGGATAACGAACCCAATCGACTGATGATTGTTCATTGAGAAACTCTGCCACAGATCTAGCATTTTCACAGTGGCGTTCCATCCGAAGGGGAAGGGTTTCAATTCCCTGTAAAAAGGTCCAAGAGTTATCAGGTGTAGTACACGCCCCTAAATTCCGGAGAGGCACCACACGCATTCTCAAAATAAAAGCTATTGGCGATAATGGCCCCAAATCGTGAGCCCATCGGATACCATGATAGCTACTTTCGGGTTCATTCAACAAAGGAAACTTGTCTGACTGCCAGTCAAATTTCCCTGAATCAACCACGATTCCTCCGATTGCAGCACCATGACCTCCCAACCATTTTGTAAGTGAGTGGATTACAATATCAGCACCATGATCAATAGGGCGTTGCAAATAGGGCGTAGTAAAAGTGCTGTCGACCATTAGCGGCAAACCATGTTCATGAGCGATTTTGGAAATTGATTCTATATCAGCAATATCCAGGCCCGGATTACTAACGGTCTCGCAAAACAAAAGTTTAGTTTTGGAGGTAATTGCATCTGCAAAGTTTTGGGGATCATTGGAATCAACAAATTTAACCTTTATTCCAAACTGAGGTAAGATGTCATTAAACTGGGTAAATGTTCCACCATAGAGATTGTTGGCAGACACGATTTCATCACCGGATTGACACAAGTTGATGATGGAATAAAAAATTGCACTGGTACCTGACGAAAGCGCAAGCGCTGCAGCTCCGTTATCTAATGCAGCAACTCTTTTTTCCAATACGTCCTGCGTAGGATTCATGATCCTCGAATAAATGTTTCCTAATTCTTTTAGCGCAAAAAGATTAGCAGCATGCTCAGTATCCTTGAATACGAACGAACTCGTTCTATAGATAGGCACAGCACGCGAAAAAGTGGTTGGATCGGGTTCCTGCCCTCCATGTAAACAAAGTGTCTCAGTTTTCATTTTTAAAATGTGCTCGCGCGATTAATACACCAAGAAACGAACGGTAATGAAGGATTATCTTTGGATGCCGCTTAGTTTTACTCAACAAAGCCCTAAGACAACACGGTCACTCGAAAGCTGCGCTCTTACTTATACCATTAGCGCTTGAATCGGATGTACTTCTTCCACACCCGTTAGCCGCTGATCAAGACCTTGAAATGGGAAAGTGAATCGTGAGTGATCAATACCCATACGATCGAGGATGGTAGCGTTCAACTCATTCAGGTGCACGGGATCTTGGGTGATGTTATAGCTAAAATCATCGGTGGCACCGTGGGTGATGCCGGTCTTGATGCCGGCGCCGGCGACCCACATGCAGAAATTGCGCGGGTGATGATCGCGCCCGTAATTCTCGCGCGTGAGCTTGCCCTGGCAATACACCGTGCGACCGAATTCACCGCCGAAGACCACGAGTGTGTCGTCCAGCAAACCGCGTTGCTTGAGATCCTTCATCAACGCGGCAGTCGGTTGATCGGTGTCCATGCACTGGTTCTTGATCTGCGCGGGCAACGAGCCGTGCTGATCCCAGCCGCGATGGAGAATCTGCACCACGCGCACACCGCGCTCCATCAACCGCCGCGTAAGCAGTGCCGAATGGGCGTAGGTGCCGGGTTTGGTGGCGTTCGGGCCGTACATCTCCAGCGTGGCCTTACTCTCGCCGCTGAGATCAGTGAGGTCCGGCACGCTCGACTGCATACGAAAAGCCATCTCGTATTGCGCAATGCGCGTTTGTGTTTCGGGATCGCCAAAGCGTTCGAAGGTCTTTTGGTTCAACTTACCGAGCGCATCCAGCATCGTGCGTCGGTCGCCGGGATTCACGCCGGGTGGATTCTTTACGTACAACACCGGATCGCCGCTGCCGCGCAATTTCACGCCGTCGTACTTGGACGCCAGAAACCCGCTGGACCACATGCGCGTGAAAAGCGCCTGACTGGGATTCTTGACGGTGGGCGTAAACACCACGAACGCCGGTAGGTTTTGGCAGTCGCTGCCAAGCCCGTAGCTGAGCCAGGAACCGAGGCTGGGTTTACCGGGCACCTCGCTGCCGGTCATCGCAAAGGTGCAGGCCGGATGATGAGCCGTCACCATGGTCTCTCGAATCCAGTCGTCGATTGCATCATCGCTGTCGACGTGGACGCCGGGATTGATCTCGTCGCCCCGGTATGGGTCGAGCGGCGCCTGCACCGTAGCACGGCGCGCCATGCGAACGCCTTCGCGTAATTTTACGAGATCGTCGTTCACAGAGAAAAAATTCTGAAAGACCTTCACGTTCTCCTGCGGGTCGGCAGACCGGAGTTCAAGACGGCCGCGGCTTTCGGGGTGCAGCAGGATCGGACGTATGCCGAATCCGTCTTCGTAAGCGGTTTTCAGAAACGGGAACCAAAGATGCGCGTGCGCCGGTAAGCCGCGGAAAATGAATTGAATGTCCGGCACCGCCAATTCCGGGCGCGATTTGACATGGCCCAGGAGGCCGCCCGGTAGAACGGTCGCATGACCCCTGCCGAAGAAATGAGCCTGCAGCATCGCCAT
>CAJWVY010000074.1 GCA_913048135.1 uncultured Verrucomicrobiales bacterium | reverse complement strand
TCCTCAAAGGCCTGCAGGTACGTCTGCAGGTGCGCGTTCCCGCGCATCGGCGCGGAACGACGGTCAGGCCACAGCTCCCGGGCGACCCGCGCGCCGCCGAAGTCGCCGAAGCGGTGCGCTGTCGCGCGTCGGCTGCCGCGCTGGCCGACGCTGCGCTGCGCAATAGCTATCGTCGGCTACCAATTCGCAGCCGATCCGAGAGATGCCGACGCGAGGCTCCGCGTCAGCGTGCCAGGCGTGCAACGGCCGCCACGTGGCGCACACCTGTTCGCGCGCCAAGCGGCCGAGCCGCGAGTCGCCCATCGTCAAGAAACTGTTCGAGCTACACCACGCGATGATGCGCGTGGGCGACCGGATGGCCTCCCCCAAGGGGTTGACGAGTTCGCGGTGGATGATGCTGTGCGCGATCGGCAAGTTCGACGAGCCCGCGACGGTCAACGAGATCAGCGAGCGTGCGAATCTGAGCGCACAGAACGTGTCGCGGATGGTCGTCGCGATGGAAGAGGACGGGCTCGTCTGCCGTTTCAGTCTCCCGGGTCGGGGCCGCTCGACCTTTGTCGGCCTGACCGACGCCGGCTGGAGCGCGTACGAAACCACGAAAAAGCTCGCCGAGGCGTTCTGCGAGCCTTTCCTTGAAGGGTTCAGCGAGTCGCGCATCGATCGGCTCGACCGGGACCTCGGCAAGCTCATGGACAACATCGCGCGGCTGGAGGAGGCGTTGATCGCCGACCCCGATCGTGCGCTCACCGAGGCGCTCCGCGATCGGGTCGATGACCTGACCGACGCGGACCGGGTGCGTGAGGAGCTGGAGCGCGAGGGGCTCGACCCGGCATCGGCGAACGATCTGGCGGAGCGGATCGCCGAGCAGGAACGCGAGCGGGAGCGCGCGGCTGCTCGCGACGACAGCGCGGCAGCGGTGCGGCAGCAGATTCTCACCGGGGCCCAGCTTAGCCCGTGGCCCAAACGCACGCCGTTGAAGCCGATCCTCAAGAACAAGCGCACCTACAAGGGCTACACCGTTGAGGCGGCGGCGTTTGAGGCGCGGCCGGGATTTTTTGTGTACGGCAACCTGTATCGACCCCTGGGTTTCAAGGGTAAACGGCCGGGTATCCTGTGTCCGCACGGGCACGCTCGCAAGACCAGTACGCACGGTGGCGGTCGGTTACGACCTGATCAGCAGAACCGCTGCGCCACGCTCGCGCGCATGGGCGCGGTTGTGTTTTCGTATGACATGATCGGCTACGGCGACTCGGAACATCTGGGCTGGAAACATAGCCATCCGCAAACGCTCACGCTGCAAACCTGGAGCAGCGTTCGGGCGATCGATTTTCTGGAGACATTACCGGATGTGGATTCGAAGCGCATTGGCGTGACCGGTTGTTCCGGTGGCGGCACGCAGACTTTTTTGCTGACGGCGATTGATGAGCGCGTTGCGGTGAGTGTGCCGGTGGTGATGGTGTCCGCACATTTCTTTGGCGGTTGCCATTGCGAAAGCGGCATGCCAATCCATAAGACGGAGCGGCTGGAAACGAACAACGCCGAGTTCGCTGCGCTGGCGGCTCCGCGGCCGTTGAAGTTGATTTCTGTGGGCGGCGACTGGACCAAGAACAACCCGAAGGTGGAGTACCCGTTCATCCGGAACATTTACAACTACTACGGCGCTACGGCGAAGGCTGAGAATACGCATTTCCCCAATGAGAAACACGGTTACGAATACATCAAGCGGCAGGCGATGTATCCGTTTATAGTGAAGCACCTCGGGCTGGATTCAAAGGGTGTGCTCGATAAAAAAACCGGGGAATATGACGAAACCGGAAACATCATCGAGACCACCGCTCAGCAGCGGACCTTTAATTCACTCAATGAAATGCCTAAGCACGCGCTGAAACCTGGTACTCTAATCACTTTTAATTAAACCGATGAGCGGGATCATCGGCCACTCTATGTACGCGCTACTGGGCTTGCGCGCGGCGGAGGCGCGAGGAGTCTCCTTGGCGCAGTTGGCCTCGCGGCATCTATCTAGTTACCTTTGCGGCGCGTATCTTGGTGCGGATGTCGGCACCGTGCCGGCCGCTATTTGTGTGGATACCGATACACCGGTGGGCTACGGCTCCCAACGACTGGCGAAAAGCCCGGTGACAGGAGGTCGGGTCAAGCAATGGACTTTATCTATCGGTGCGGAGCAATTTACGCCGCGCCAAATTCATGACCAGTTATATGGTCGCGCCCACATTGCCTTCGGCTGGGGGGCTAATGATCGACTGCTGGAGGTGCCTTGGGAGAGGTTGCCAGAATACTTTGCCAAGGTGCTGCTGGATGCACGCGAGTTGCACGGTCCCAGCGAGCGGCAGCTGGCTTATGCACTGGGCTGGATGACACATGTGATCGGTGACGGCCTGATCAAGTCCGTGGCACCGGGTTTGGACTTGAATTTACTCGATGGTAAATATACCCCCGCCAATCGACCGATTCAGGATCTGGTGACATTCCACGAAATCGGCATCAAAGAATTGGGGCTAAATTGGCCGGCGCTCTTGTGTGATTTGGTCGATGCCCCGATCGAACCGCTGCAGGCACATTACATGCGCGTAGGCAAAGCCCGCGGTCAATTGGCCAACTCATTTAGTCGAGGCTGGGTACCTGAGAAGCAATGGTTGCTCCTGGAAGTAATGGCTGTTAATCGTCGTTACCAACGCGTGCGCAATGAGCGCATCCTAAAGCAACTTGCATTACACAAAACGGCTAAGGGAATGCAGTGCGATCCCGTCCTTAGCGAACGCGCCAAAGGATTACGTTATCCAGCGATGGTGGCACTGGCAGAGAAGGCCAACTTTCGCCATGCATTGTGGCAAATGGGGGAAGCAATTGCGAAGACGTTCGCCGAGGTGCAACGCTTGGTGCCGGAGATCACCAATGACCAACGTTTGGATCGACCGAGTTGGGACAAATTGACCGAAAAGTGGCGTCGGCCGTGATTCGTCATTATCCTCAGATTCGATACACGGTTACGAATACATCAAGCGGCAGGCGATGTATCCGTTTATAGTGAAGTACCTCGGGCTGGATTCAAAAGGTGTGCTGAACGAGGAAACTGGGGGGTACGACGAATCGGGAAATGTTATTGAATCTGTTGATCAACAGCGGACATTTAACTCATTAGGAGAAATGCCCGAGCACACTCCTTAAAGCCGGGTGCCTTGATTGCCTTTGATTAAAATCGGCGATAACAAGGCACCCGGGTGTTGATTATAAACTACTCCTCTTCGGACTCCTCGGCTGGATCCTCTTCCGCCTCAGGATCACCATTAACTTCAGCATCATCGTTGTCGAATGTTGTATTTTCCGTGGGTCCAGTATCTTGGCCGCATCCGATTATGAACGTAGCCAGTAATAATGGAAGTACATGTATTAGTTTCATTTTTTATTTATGGTAAGGCATGGAGAACATCAAATTCCCGCCCCTAAGAGCGCTCCCACCACCATTTTTTGTTGCTTCAAAATGATTTTGTATAACTTGTTTTATTTCCATATCGCCGTTCAATTGCTTGGTCGACCCGTCGGCCATCCCGAACTGCGCCTGACCCTCGTCCAATTGGGACATCGAACGTTGACGTGATTGCGAAGCACCATAGAATGTAAAAAATCTAGTTTTATGTGTTCCCGCCCATTTATAATCTGTAAATCCACCGTCTTCAAATACATCGGTGGTTCCATAAGGAACGACTTCATAGGTTAACATATCATGGTTTATATTTCTAGCAGGCATAGGCCATTCGTAACCATTACCCGGAGCCCTACTATTATACACCGGCGACCCTTGAGCTTGAGCTGCCTTACGGATAAATGTATAGGCTGACTGCGTTCGCATGTTTCTACTTACCTTTAGTATGGACTCAGGGATTAAATCGTCACCGCCAAAACATAGGCCATAGCTCTGTTCGCATTTAGAATACATGCTTAAGCCTGGATATTGTAGTGAGCCGGGTCCTCCTTTAAGCAATTTTCCGTTTTTAGCGTTGGAGTATGTTTTTGGATCGCAAGGTGAGCAAAGCAATTTGGAGTTCCCGATTGCATCAGCTAGAGAATAGCCCTGCCAAATATAAGCTGCATTAAACACAGAATTATAACGGCCGTGTTTATAATAGGTTTCACTATCAGTTTTGGTTACATTACCGTTTGAGTCGTGTAAAGAGGCGTATTGGAATCCTTTAGCGTTCGATGCTTCTTCAGATGTTAGTGAACTATCAAGCCATGGAAACGCGTTGTTATCTGTGGAGTATCCAATGTAAGCCTTCGCAATCTGGCTTTGGCCGCTTGTGCATTTTACGCGGTTGGCCTTCTTCTTCGCCTTTGCCAGCGTGGGCAAAAGCATGGATGCAAGTATGCCAATGATCGCAATGACCACAAGCAGTTCAATCAGGGTGAAGCCCTTCTGTGTTGTTTTTTTCATGATGTACCTTGTTGCTTAGTGTCTGAGTTGTGTTTTTGCCGATTCCGGCAATGTTGGTTTTCGTTAGGTGGTCTGCAACATTAGTTACCCTTGTTTACTTAATCATGATCACCATTACTTAAGCATTTTTCAAGTTACAGTCATGCATGTAAGGAAACATTTATGAAACCGTCTCTAAGTGATTTTATTAATCATTTAAATTAAAATGGTTCATAATAAATTTGACCCAATTGACACCTTGTTAAGTTGGTTTTTAAATTTTTTTGAAATAGTGTTTCCCCCCAAATGGAAAGATACTTTCTTCTGATAGTCTTACTGATGGGCGGTTTCGGTTGTAATAAATCGAGCGATATTTCGGGGAACTCACAGGCTCAAAAATTATCTAATATAGAAAAAAGTGGAATAGGTATAATGACCTTTAACACAAAATGGCTTTTGGCGAGCGCGGAACAAGCTCAAAGGTTAAAGGGGAAGGGGATATGGGGGCTGGAGGATAAAGATGAGGATACGGAAATCGAGCAACAACATGCGGCGGTTTCAGAGGTAATTGCAAATTATGTGCCGGATCTGCTTTGCCTTCAGGAGGTCATTAACCGGGAAGCAGCCGACAGGTTAATTCGTACTCTCAAACAGGGAGGGTTGGATTATGAGCTGGGGTTTATGGAGAGTAGGGAGAGTTATTTGGAGCAGGATGTAGCTTTCTTGATAAAGAAAAATTCGGGGGTTTTTAGTGAAATCAAAGTCCGGCACCCGAAGGATCCGATTAATCCATCCAAGTGCTTGATATTAACGTGTAAAATGAATGGAGTGGATACTGCTTTTGTTGGGCTCCATTTAAAATCGGTGCCCACAAAAGAAAGTTCGGTCGAGCTAAGGGAAACGCAGGCTGATGCTGTGGTAGCTGAATTAATTGCACTAGATCAATCTGGTTATGAAACTTTTGTGCTTGGTGATTTCAACGATTGGGACCCGGTAGTTCCTGATGCAGATGGCAGCCCGGAGGCTACGCCTGTTTCCAATGTTATGAGAAAAATAAAAGATTACAAAACAGGTGGAGATAGGGAGCTAATGAATATTATGCGGTTCATTAAACCGGTTTCCCAACGTTTCACATTTGATTATCATGGTTCGGAAACTGCTCTGGATCATATTCTGATCCCTACGGCATTCGGGGGAAAGATCACTGAGGCGGTCATTCCTAAAGAGGTGGGAGAAGATGCCAGTGATCATTTACCTGTTCTCATTCGTCTGGGGATAGGCTTAGAAACGGAGGTTTACCTCTCGCCTGATCCGATATCTGAAGTTCCGATCGTTGATCGAAGGCAGGTTGGTAATAATCACAATGAGTTGGTAGCTCCATCAAGCGGTTTATTGCGAATCGTTTCTCTAGTCCCAAATCCCGAAGGCAAAGACTCAGGTAGAGAGCAGTTAACTATCCAAAATACGTCCGATCGGGATGTTTCGTTGAGGGGTTGGAGTTTGGTGGATGCAGCGAAACATAGGCTTAATCTTGCTGGAACCCTGCCTGCTAAGTCGAAAAAAGTCATCGTCCTCAAGGCTGAAGAGATGCCGCTCAACAATGACGGAGATACCATCAAATTATTGAATCAAGGAGCGGAAGTCCAACAAGTTAGATATGGCGCAGGCCAAGCTGGGAGTGGGGTTCGCCTACTTGTGAGATAAGAGGGGTAAATTAAATCTACTTACTCCGTCTCTATTCTATACAGTGCCTTATCGGTGCGAAGCAGTATGGCGTTGCCGTCAACTGCGGCACTAGCCATGTGCTGGCCTTCGAGCTGGTTTTTCGCAAGCACTTTGAACTCTCTGCCTGCTTGCAACACGGTAGTTACCCCTTCGCGACTGTGGAAATAAATCCTCCCGTTCGAGTGCGTGGGTGAGGCGGAATAATTACCGCCAATTCGTTCCACCCAGTGTTTCTCGCCGGTGTGGGCATCAAGGCAGGTGACCAGGCCACCGCTTTCGGTGATGAAATACAGTTCATCGCCGACCAACAACGGCGAAGGCTGGGTGGATACGCCGCGGGTGTAGCTCCAGGCGATATCCGGTTTGGCGGTATTTTCGTAGCGCACGGCCAACAGCTTGGCGCGCATGAAGCCAGTGCTCATAAAAATCATGCCGTGGCCGGTGACCGGTCGCGGCACGAGTGAAAACCCAAGCCCGCCGTACTCGACCTTCCAGAGTTCCTTGCCGTTGGAGGGATCGTAGGCGTAGAGCCAGTTGGAGCCAGGCGACAGGAGCACGGGGCGATCCTTGATGGTGCGAATGATTGGGGTGCCGTAGGATTTCTTGAGCTGCGGATTCTCGTGCATGGTACCGCTGCGCGCGGTGCGCCAGCGTTCCTTGCCGGTGGCCTTGTCGAGTGCCACCACGAATTGCTGGTCGCTGCCGTCCATGTGGAAGATCAATAAATCCTTCCAGAGCACCGGCGTGCTGCCAGGACCGTTTTCGTGCTGCACTTCCACCTCTTGATTGCGCCAAACGACCTTGCCGGCGCGGGTATCTACGCAGGCGGATCCGTTGGCCCCGAAGTGGCAGTAGAGCCGACCGTTTTCAATGATCGGGGTGGGGGAAGCGTAGCTGTTGAGTTTGTGGACCCATTGGGGTTCATTTTTCACGAGCACTTCGAGGTTGTGCAGCAGTTTGCCGGTTTGCTTGTCAATGCAAACGGCGTGCAGCCGCACTTTGCTGAGCACATACACCGGCACGCCGCCGGTATTTTTCTTCAAACGCTCCTTGGCCTCGGCCTCGGTGGCTGGGGTTTCGAAGGCGGTGGTGAACCAGATCTGGTTGCCCTCGATTACGGGCGACGACCAGCCCTTGCCCGGGATAGGCGTGCGCCACTTGACGTTGCGATCCTCGCCCCAACGCGTGGGGAGATTGGCGTCCGTATGACCGTCGCCGCTAGGGCCGCGCCATTGTTTCCAATCGGCTTGGGCACTGAATACGAGGGTGAGTGTGAGCAGGAGCTGTTTCATGGTTACTTGGAGGCGCTGCGGCGGGCGATGTATTGGCGGATGAGCGGGATCTTGGCTTTGGCGGCCAGTTGCAAGGCGCGGACCTTGTCCGCCGGCACCAGCGGCTCGATGCCGTACCAGTACATGAGCGGCAGGTTATGGTCATCCTTGTCCGCCTCATGCGAAACCAGCGCGGTGGCGAGGTCCCAACGTTGATCCAGCGGCAGTCGCTGCAGGGCGCTGGCGAGGTATAGACGCACAAAGGTGGAATCATCTTCCTTGGCCATGGCTACGAGCTTTTCGAGTATTGCTGCGGAGGGTTTTTTGTCCTCCAGTGCGCATTGGATAGCCCAGCCACGGATAGTTTCATCTTCATCGCTCATCAGTTTTAGTTGTGTGCTTGGCTTGAGCCCGAACATTGCATGTAATGTAAGCATGGCTCGAAGGCGATGGACGGGGCTCGTCTTGGAGTCATTGAATATCTTCGCTAGTAGGCCTGGGGTTTTAGATTCTGTGAGCGAATAGCTTCTTGTTTGAGAGGCCGATGCTCGTTCCTGCAGGATTCGGCGGGCATGGTCCACGTACCAATCGTTATCATGTTTCAACAATTCGACTAGTTTGGCGTCGTCGTGTTTGTACAGGTTGAGATTCTTTACTGTCTTACAGTTTTCATGTGTGATCCGGTAGATACGACCGGTGCCTTCCTGATGGACGATGCGCCCACAAATATCAGCGTCATTCCAGTCAATTACCCATACTCCACCCTCGGGGCCGGTATCCATATTGAAACCAAGGAAATGCTTATCATTGGCAACCATGAAGTCGCCTCCATGTGTGCCTCTAAAACCGGATCCTCGACGCTCCAGATTATCCATGTATAATAAATGATGGTGTATGTTTCCCATATACACCTGCCCGTGATATTTCTCAGGAAATGCGCCGCCGGTATAAATCTGGCAACCTCCGTGGGCAAACCCACCTTTTCTTTGGCCGGTATTCTTTACGTTCACCGTACCGTCCATCCAGAAATAAGCTTTTCCACCTTCGTGCGGTCGCCCCGCATAATTTTGGTGTACGTGCTCGGCAATGGTCTTGATGTCATTATAAACATGGGAGTTAAAATGCTTGCCAGCCTGTCTATGAAAGCGCCCGCCCTGCACAATGTGCCAAAGGTGTGGGATTACGCAGGCGGTAATGAAAGCTTGTCCTCGATCATCGAAGTCTATCCCCCATGGGTTACTAGTGCCCCAGCCAAATACTTCGAATTTTTCCTTGGAGGGATGATAGCGCCATACGCCAGCGTTGATGCGTTGACGTTCGCTATCAGGTGCTCCGGGTTTGCCGACATTGCTATGAGTGAACACACCGTGGCATCCATAAAGCCAGCCGTCCGGGCCCCAGGTGAAACTGTTTAAGGTCTCGTGGCGGTCCTGTCGGCCCCAGCCGTCGAGCACTACCTCCGGTTTGCCGTCTGGTACATCATCGCCGTCTCGGTCTGGGATGAATAACAGGTTAGGCGGCGAGCCGACCCAAACGCCACCGAAGCCCACTTGTAGACCGGTGGGGAAAAACAGGTTTTCGGCAAAGACTTTCTTCTTGTCGAAATGACCGTCGCCATCGGTGTCCTCCAAGATAATGATGCGGCCTTTGGGGCCTTCTTTGAAGGTGTCGCTGCGGCGGGTTTCATAATTTAGGTTTTCGCACACCCACACGCGACCGCGGGAATCAAAGCAAAATGCGAAAGGCTGCACCACGTGTGGCTCGGCTGCGAACTGCGTGACCTTGAATCCGTCGGGCAGGGTCATGCGAGCGGTAGCCTGTTCCGGCGTGTATGCGGGCGGTTTGGAAGAGGATTTCTGAGCCACGGCCGGCAGGGCAATGGCCCACGAGAGGGCAATCCATGAGAGGGCTTTCATGCGCGGGCAATTGTCCACGAACCTACCACCGCCGCAAGGCGAATTGTCGTGTAATTGGTTTGGAAAGTGCCGGAGCCGGTTTTACCCTCGGGCATGGCCGATGAGGATCGCATGGTGAAAATCGAGTCCGCCCTGGCGCACTTGGAGCAGCTCACCGAGACGCTGAATGAGACCGTGATTGAGCAGGATAAAACCCTGCGCCGCCTCAACCAGCAGCTCGAGCAGCTTACCGAACGCATGGCCAAGGACAACGCGGACTCCATCAAAAGCAAC
Source organism: uncultured Verrucomicrobiales bacterium (assembly GCA_913048135.1). Lineage (GTDB taxonomy): Bacteria > Verrucomicrobiota > Verrucomicrobiia > Limisphaerales > UBA1100 > UBA1100. Next base: position 5,018 of record CAJWVY010000074.1, on the reverse strand, counting down.
AACACCAAGCCGCCGCATTACCAGTAAACAGATTTTCTTTTCCGCCCGATTCTGGTAGCGTCCCCGTCCGTGAAACAATTCACTGCCATTGCCGCCATTTGGCTGGTGACCGTTCTATCGGTTCTGGCCGATACCGTGGTCACCCAGGACGGGCAGCGCCATGAAGGCGCCCTGACCCTGCAGGCGGATGGGATCCAAATCGGCACGACCCTCGTGCCGCTTAAGGACCTGCGCGAAGCCACACGTGAACTTAAGGAAACAGCCGCGCCACAGGATGAACTGACCCGACTCACCGCCGACCTGATGGCGGTGGGCCAGCCGGGTGCTCTGAGCTGGAACGGCACGCTCGTTGCCGGTCGCGTGACCGCCATCGATGACACCAAGGTGAGTCTGGAAAACCAGCCGCCCCAAGTATTTCTCAGCACCGGCAACACCGCCGCCGTGTTTTTCACCGCCATGTCCTACCATCAACTCGATGCCCTGCGCTCCCGCAACGCGGGCGTGTTGTTGAAGGGAGGCGATTTTTTTGAAGGCCGCCTGTTGGGCCTGAAAGATGGCCGGGTGGAACTCGAATCAATTTTGTTCGGCCGCAAATCATTCGCTGTGGGGGCCGAAGCCGAAGCGCTTTGGATCCGCCCGCCCAAGGTGGACCCGACCGCCTACACCGTGCACACGCGAAACGGCTCGGTGATCCTGGCGGAATCGGTTGCACTGACCCCCGACGGCGTGGAGATCAATCAACCGCCGCTGCGCCAGCACCGCATTCCGTTGGCGGATCTGGTGCAGCTTCGGCGCGGCAATGCGGCTGATGTCGTGACACTGGCGTGGAACCGGATTGATCAGGCCAAGCCGGAGGAGAAAACCGTGCTGCTGGCCAGCGTGGCCAATGTCGGCCGCATGCTCGAGCTGCGGGCGCAAGTGGCCCGTCAAGAACCCGCCCTGAAACTGGCTCAGGCCAAGATGGAGTTGGTGGATAAAAAACGCGGGGACATTCGGGCCGCCAACGACGCTGCCCGGGGTGAGTACGATCAGTTGCGGCAGGTGTGGACCCAGCGCAATGGCGATTATCTGCGCGTCAAATCAGTCGCCCGCACGAAAGCCAATCAACTGCGCCAAAAACAGGCCGCCGTCCGTCGTGTGCGGGCGGAGATGGATCGTTGGAGACGGCAGGTGAAACAGGAGACCACCCGGCTGGAGGACGCGGCGAAAGCTCTGGCCGACGCCGCCGAGAACCAAGGCAACGCCGCCAAGGGCCGGCACGATGCCGCCCGTCGGCAGGTGGATCAATCCAAGCGGCAGTTGCAACGCTCCGAGCAACGCTTGGCGGAGGAGCAGAAAAAGGTGGAGGCATTTCAAAAAACAATCCAACCCGCCAAGGATCAGGAACGGGCCGCCAAAGAGGTGGTGGATGCGGCCTATCGCGCCAAGGAAGCGGCTCAGGACAAACAACGCAAGGGGCTGGATGCGTGGCGCGTGGCCAACAAGGAATATTTCGATCAGCTCACTGTCCGCAATCGGTTGCAGGCGGAATACAACAAGGCGGTGCAGGAGCTGGAGCAGATTCAGCCGGCAGTGCCGGAGCCGCCGCGCTAGGTGCCGGCGATGGGGCATCCGGCACGCCATCGCGGGAGCCGGAATCAAACACCACCGTGCCCATCTTTAGCAGTCGGCGCGGGTGAATCACATGCCAAGGACCCAGTCTATCGGCCGGGCGATCCCAGCACCACGTGGCCAGTTCACTACAGTACCACCGATTGGAACCGGGCAGGCCAAGGATGCCGCCGAAATCGTATTTTTTGCCCAGCTGCGACCGAGCCTTCGCCAGGGCGGCATCGCCCGCTTCCGGCGTCCAGCCTTCCGGCTGCACCAAGGCCACGCGGTGGGATAGGGCGAGGAACTGGTCCAGCGGCGTCACGACGTTGCCGGGCCAAAGCGCCTCGATCACCACCCCGTTTTCATGATCAAGAATGGCGGAGTGCGGGAAGGCGGAGCCGGTGGCTGTGGCCACAATATCATCGCCCAGACGGTAGCCACGATTCACCAACCACATGCCGTTGCCGCCCTTCTCTTGGATGATCTGTTGCCATGACTGCACCTCCGCCTCGTAGGCCGGCCCGGTGCGCCGCGCGAATCCACTAAGCCCGGCGCAGCCTGTTGATTGTAGCAGGATGCCGAGCAGGCCAAGAGTGAGAAAAAGCCGGGCGTTCATGGGGCAAGGGGTGGTGAAAAAGGAAAGGGGCGAGGTGAGGCTCGCCCCTTTCGTTAGTTGGGGAATTTGATTATTTGTTTTCCACGATCCACACGTTGCGGAATTGGAGCGGGTTGCCGTGGCCTTGCAGCTTGATCGGGCCGGGCGTGCCTTCGGGGTCGCGCCGTGATCCACCAGTCTTGCCATTGATCTCCAAATCCTTGTGGATCACCACACCGTTATGCTTCAGTGTCATGCGGGCGTTTTTAATTTTCTTGCCGTCCTTCATCACGGCATTGGTGAACTCCACGTCGTAGGTTTGCCATTGGAGCGGCGGCAGGCACATGTTCACGATCGGATCGGCCTTGGTGTAGACGCCACCGCACTCGTTGTTTTTCCCTTCCAACCCAAACGAATCGAGGATCTGCACCTCGTAATGGTCCACCTGATAAAAGCCGCTGTTGCCGCGGCCCTGACCGCGCGCGGCGGGCTTGAAGGGTAGCAGGAACTCCACGTGCATGGTGTAGTTTTGAAATTTGCGAGCGGTGCGGATGTCGCGCCCGTCGGTGTTCAGCAGCTTGGTCTGCTCGTCCAAACGGCCGCCCTGCCATTCGCCTTTTCCCGTGCCGTCGAACAGCACGATAGCGCCCTTGGGCGGCTTGGTGCCGAGGGTGGGGCTTTTGCGTTCCAGGCGTTTCAGTTCAAAGGTCTTCTTGCCGTAGGAGCCGGTAAGCTTGCCATTTTCGATCACGGCCTTGCCTTCCTTTTGGCCCTTAGGCGGGTATTGGCTGGTGGCGCTGAATTCATTCGCGCGGCCACCCAGGTAACGCCGTTTGCCGATCGCGGCGGCAAACACGGCTTTGTTGCCCTGGAGCTTGCCGGTCATCAACGACCGGTCATCCCCGCGATCCCAGCCGTCTCCCGGCAGGCCACCCGGGTACACTACGAGGTGAAACTCGCCGCCGCCCAGCGCGATCACCTGCGCGCCAATGTCGCAGCCGCATGAAAGGTCGCCGATGTATTCGCCCTGGATCTTAAAATCCGTAGGCAACGTTTTGTCTTTCGCGTTCGTCCACAGACCTGGGGCGGCAACGATATTCAGGCTCAGGGAGAGGCCAAAGAGAAGCAGTGTCTTTTTCATCATGTGCGTGGAGAAAAGTCTAGCGACCGTGGGGCGTTTGACAAGTCGCGTTACCGAATCAACGCCTCGGCGACCTCGGCACCCAGGCCGACTTTTTCGTAATGCGCGCGGGCCAGTTCGAGTTTCACATGCACATCATCGTGGCCGGTCGGGTTGTCGTGTTCGTCGTAATAGATCACCGAACCGAGCACGTGAAAGAGCGTGATCATGGGCTCCGCGCCTTCCTCGACGACGAGCGTGTGGATTTCGCCGGGCGGTTCGTAGACAAACATGCCCTCGCGCGCCACCCAGTCATGCTCCAGATAACGCCACGTGCCCTTGAGCACGAACCCGTATACCGGCGAGGCATGCCGATGCCGCCCCAGTTGGCCGCCGCCGCGCACGCGCAGGAGATTGATCCATTCGCCGTTGGTGGTGTTGAAAAGCAGCGGACGAAAATCCACCGTGTCACTCTGAGGCACCCAGAGCCGTTCGTCTTCCGGGATGGCGGTCTCCACAAGATCAGCCAGAGCCAGTGGGGTTTGCAGGGGGCGTTTGTACATGGTCAAAAATCAGGTGGTGAGATAGCCGCCATCCACGGGCAGCACGGCGCCCAGCGCTTGGGTGAGGCCGTAGAGCATCTGCCGGCCGGGCGTCTGGTTGGCGGCGGTGCGTTCGGACAGGCGCAGTCCGTCCATATAGCGGCGCGCGGCGTCCAGCCGGTCCCAGTGGCGCGCCAGCAGCGCGGTATCGCCGGTGTAGCGGTGCAGTTGCGCCAGCAGATGGATATATTCGCCATGCGAGTCATTTTCCGGCACCGGGTCCGCGCCCCGGAAATCGACGCAGCATGGCACTTTGCCATTGGCGAAGAGATGGCCGCCATACCAGTCGGCAAAGGCGATCGCTGGATCATTGACGCCAAGGCGCAACAGCGCGTCCGACATCATCGCGCCGTCGCGGATCCAGCTGCGATTATAGGAGCGGGTGCCCGGCTTGAGCGCGGGGCCGTCGCGGCTGATGAGAATGTCGGCGAGCGCGGTGCGCAGCGTGTCGACCAGCTCCTGCCGAGCGGCAGGAACGCGGATCGTGACGCCCCCCAGCCGCTGCCGCCAGATGTCGGCCGTGCGCGCCAGGGCAGCGTCGAAATCGGCAGGCGCGGAGCCGGCGAAGGCGACGGGCACGTCGAAATGATCGCCGGGCGCGAGGCGGATGGTCCAGCTCATGCGCGCCTGCGCCATATGAGCCTCATCCTCCACGGCTGTCGCGAGCGGCAGCGTTTCGGGCGTGGCGAGCGCGCCCTGGTCAAAGCCGCCCATGCCGACCGACTGGGGCGTGATCATGGGGGTAAGCAGGCGATCCACCGGCGGATCGCCGTCGACCGGGCCGGGCTGGCGGTTCAGGAGATGCGATCCGCTCCAGCGCAGCGCGGCGATCGGGCTGACGCCGCCGCGCTGCGCCAGAAATTGCGCGGGCGGATTCACCTGGAACGGTCGCACCGCGAGCGTCAGGGTGAAGGTGCGCGGCTGGTCGCTTTCGTTGCGGATTTGCCAGCGGCCAAGCAGGCGCGGCGTGTCGCCCTCGGCTTCGGCGAAACGAGCCTGATCACCGCGCTGCTGCTCGCTCTCATCCAGGAGCGCAGCGTGCGCACCGCATGCGCACCGCATCTGCACCGCATCTGCACCGCATCTGCACCGCATCTGCACCGCATCT
>CAJWVY010000073.1 GCA_913048135.1 uncultured Verrucomicrobiales bacterium | reverse complement strand
AAATGAAGATGAGCTGATGGAGCTGGCCCTGGAGGCTGGTGCCGAGGATTTTAAGGCGGAGTCGGAAGGTTATGAGGTATTGACTGCACCAGAAGATTTTGAGGCTGTGCATCAGGTGATTGAGGCCAAGGAGATTGCCATGGAGACCGCCGAGATCACTCAGTTGCCCGAGATGGTGGCGCCGGTCAGCAGCGAGGCGGAGCTGGAGAAGGTTCATAAACTCGTGGATTTGCTCGAAGACCACGACGATGTGCAAAGCGTGTTTACGAATGCCGAAATGGCGTAGGCTCATCCTATTCAATAATTCAAAATCATCCATCACTAGGTTTGATGAATTAGCGTTTCTCTGTGCCTGTTAGGCCATCATGCGCTCGATCGCTTTTGGGAGACAGGCTTGGGAACGGGCTAGGAGGGCGTCGCGGTCGGCTTGGGTGAGCTTGAGCTTGCCGGCGGCCGTAGCGACGACCGCCTCAAGCGCATACTGGGCGTATTCGGAAAGTCCCTGACGTTGAGCAATGGAAAAGACGGCCATCGTAAGCCCAAAGACGGTGAGGTGCTGGCCGGGAGTCCGGCCAAAGCGCACGGCCTCGATCAGGCGCTGCACGGTACGTTCATCTTGCAAGGGGCGCAGACGGGTCAGGTAATCCCGGCCCACGCGGGTGCTGGCCGGGGTGAGTAGTAGCCATTCGGGGTGTTGGCCGGCCAATTCTTGATCCATTTCAATAAGCTCTAATGCCCTGTTTTGTGCGGCTTCACGGTGGGCCCGGGCAATGGCGGGTAATTCAATGGGCTCCAGTATTGTGGTGCGGTAGCGTTCTAGCAGCAACCCGAGATCTGTGATTGAGCGCAGCGGCGCGGCTCCGAGGGCTTGGGTGAGGGTGTCGGAGCACAGAATTGATTCCAGCGCGTCGAGTTGCGCCTCGTAAGGATGCTGCCGGCTACGGGGTAGCGAGCCGTTTTCAGGTGCGGTGAGCACGGGGAATATTGGGTTTTTCAGGATGATTTGTAAACCTTGGCCCATCAACCGGAATGAAGGGAATTGGATTGCCAGAATAGTATGACACGGCTAGATTCTGCTCGCGCGGAGGCTTTTGCAGAGTGCACATGCATCGACTCTTCCAAACACACTGTCGATAATCACCTCAAAAGGGTGATTTGTTCATTTCTGGGCCTCCTGAAAAAACAACCAAAAAGAGCGAATTTTAGTCATGGCAAATCAGACCGCAGAACAGGAAACGGCTCCCGTTACCGCTGAAGGCAGTAAGCCCAAGTATCCGGGTATCCCGGTAACGTGCAACGGCAACCAGCTGGTGACGCAGTGGGTGGAAACCCGCATTACCGAGGGTGGCGTGTTTTATCCCATCACACCGTCGACCGAGGGTGGCGAGATCTATCAGCAGGCCTTTGCGCAAGGCGCACTGGATGTGTGGGGCAACCAGAAGCTGGCGGTGGAAACCGAGGGTGAACACGCCGCGCAGGGTGGCGCCACGGCCGTGGCCATGACCGGCAAACGCACGGTAAACTTTACCTCCGGCCAAGGCATTGTCTATGCCATGGAGCAGTACTACCACGCGCCTGGCAAGCTCTCGACGATGGTTCTGGAAGTGGGCGCGCGCGCTCTCACCAAGCACGCGCTCAACGTGCACTGCGGTCACGATGATTTTTATGCCGCCATGGACACAGGCTGGACGATGTTGATGGGGCGCGATGCTCAACAGGCCGCGGACCAGGCGGTGATCTTGCGCAAGGCCAATGAGCTTTCGCTCAATCCGGGCATGAATATTCAGGACGGTATGCTCACCACGCATTCCGAGCGCACTTATCGCGCGCCGGAAGCAGATTTGCTGCGCGAATACTTGGGCGCGCCGGATGATCAGATTGATTGCCCCACTGAGGCGCAACGCGAACTCTTCGGGCCGAAACGCCGCCGTGTACCGGAGATGATGGACCTGAAAAACCCGGTACTGCTCGGCCCGGTGCAAAACCAGGAGCATCACATGAACGGAGCCATCGCGCGCCGGAACAATTTCAATGAGCATATCCTCGGCACGCTGGAGCAATGCTATGATGAATTTGCCCAACTCACTGGCCGCCGCTACGGCTTGATTCAGGAATACCGCACCGAAGACGCGGACACCGTGTTTGTGTCGCTCGGTTGTGCGGCTGAAAACGTGGAGGCTGCCTGCGATTACCTGCGCGAACAGCGCAATGCCAAGGTGGGATCCATTCATATCAACGTGATTCGTCCCTTCCCCGAGGCGGCGGTGATCAATGCTCTGCGCGGCAAGAAAAACGTGATTGTGATCGAGCGGACCGATGAGGGGATGGCGGGCGACAACCCGTTGGGGCGCGACATCCGAACCGCTCTTGGTAAGGGCCAGGAATCGGCCCGGTACGGCGGTGAATTACCGACGATTACGCCGGAGGAAACGCCCCGTATTTTCCGCGGTAGCTACGGCATGGGGTCACGGGATTTCCGCCCGGAACACACCATGGGCGCGTACGAATTTGCTACCGGCAGCACGGCCCGCAAGGACGGTAAGACTGCGGCGGATGGCGAGACGCTCTTTACCCTCGGCATTGATCACCCCTACAGCGTGATCTCCAAGGACACTCCGTCATTGCTGCCTGAGGGCGCCATTGCCGTGCGTTTCCACTCCATCGGAGGTTGGGGCATGATTACCACGGGGAAAAACCTCGGCGAGATCATCGGTAAATTTGGCCAGATCATTTCCGAACGTAATCCGAGCTACGACGATTTGGGGCAACTGGAAGACAAGCTCTTTATCATGGCCAACCCCAAGTACGGCTCTGAGAAGAAAGGCGCGCCGACCAATTACTTCCTCACCGTGGCGCCTGAGCTTATTCAAGTGAACTGCGAGCTGAACCACGTGGACGTGGTGCTCTGCTGCGATCCCAAGGCCTTCACCCATTGTAATCCGCTCGAAGGATTAAATAAGGGCGGCAGCCTCGTTTGGGAATCCAGTGAATCCCCCGAGGTCGCTTGGCAGCGCATCCCTGCCAAGCACCGGCAGTTTATTAAGGACAACAACATCCGCGTGTTCATCCTGCCAGGCTTTGATATCGCCCGGGAGGCCACAAAGCGCGCGGACCTTCAGTTGCGGATGCAGGGTAACACCTTCCTCGGCGCGTTTTTCAAAGTGTCGTCTTTCCTGAACGATCACAACATCGGCGAGGAAGAGTATTCCGAGATCGTGCGCAACCAATACGAGAAGAAGTTTGGCCGCTTTGGCGACGCGGTGGTGGAGTCCAACATGAAAGTCATGGTGGGTGGCTTTGAGCGTGTGCAGGAAATCAAGATTGGCGATATTGAAGATGCGGACACTTCAAGCATGCGCAACCCGTTGTTGTCCCCCAAGACTGCTGGCGAGATAGAGGTTCCCGCTACGGCTGGTTGCAGCGCCAGCGGTTGTCCATCTTGCGCCATGCCTGAGGGCCAATCGCGGGCGCCCTTCCAGACCATGGAGAAATTTGATTCCGAGTTCCGCAATGACCTCGGCTACCATCAACCGGCTGGGGCCTTTGCCAGCCTGGCAGTGATGGGCGCGGCTACTGGTGCTACGCAGAGCAAATATGTGGCCCGGCGCGAGACGCCTGTGTACATCGCTGAAAACTGCACGCAATGTATGGAGTGCATCACGGCCTGCCCGGACACGGCCCTGCCCAACACCGCGCAGGATATCAGTACCGTTTTGGTGACGGCCATTCGCAATTACGTCAGCGACAAGGAAGCGGCCAAGGCGCTGCTGAATGAGGTGGCCGGGCTGGACGAGCGTTGCCGCGCGAAGATGAACGAGAGCGTGGCGTCCAAAACTAAGGAACCGTTTAAGGATATTTTGCGGGCTGAGGTGGATCAACTGACGACCATCGACGAGGCGGGACGCGGCGAATTCCTGACCATCATCGACAAGCTGCCGCTGGCGTACAACGACGTCACTGCTATTTGGCGCAGCGTGGAGAAGAAGAACCCCGGCAACGGCGGATTGTTCTCCATCTTCGTGAGCGATCTCTGCAAAGGCTGCGGCGAATGCGTACAGGTGTGCGGTGATCATGATGCGCTGCGCATGACCGCGGAGACTCCCGACCTCAACGCCGAGCTCACCACCGCACAGGTGTTCAGCCGGTTGTTGCCGGACACAAACCAAAAATTCCTCGGCCTGTACAATGATGACAGCCCCGAGGCCTCCCGCGAAGCCGCCCTGCGCAATCACCTCATGGTGCGCCGCAACTACGAGGCGCTTGTCTCAGGGGATGGCGCCTGCGCCGGTTGCGGGGAGAAGAGCGTGTTACGCGCCGCGGCCTCAGTCACCGAGGCGTACATGCGACCGATGTATCACAAGAAAGCTGCGCGTCTGCGTGAGAAAGCCACGGAGCTGGAAACCAACGGTTTGGCCAAGCTTGAGGCTTTGAAGACGCGGAGTGAGGACGAGTACAAATGGTTTACCCGCTCCGTTGCCCACGTGGTTATGGGCTTGGGCGGCGAGAATGATGCCGATACCGATCATCGCCTCTCGCAGCATGGCGAGATTTCCGATCAGGAAATCGTGGATGCACTCGTGGCGGTGATGCGTCAGGATGCCTTCAACCACCGCGATCTGCAGGCCGTGGATGGCCGCATGGCCAATGGCATGAGCACCATGTACATGGGCGCGCACACCGGTTGTAACACGGTGTACGGCTCCACGCCGCCGAGTAATCCGCACCCGTATCCGTGGATGAACTCCCTGTTCCAGGATGGCGCGACCATCAGCTGGTTGATCGGGGAATCGGCCGTGCTAAACCATTCGCGCCGTTCGGTGACGCCCGAGCGTTTGGCTACCGCGTTGATCGAGCGTGACAACGGCGTGAGCAGCGAACGCGAATACTTTGAACTGACGCACCTTGATGACTCGTTGATGACCGATCAGGAAATCCGTGAGATGCCCAAGGTCTGGGCTATCGGCGGTGATGGCGCCATGGGCGATATTGGTTTCCAAAACGTCTCCAAGGTGATCCTGCAAAACCGTCCGAACGTGAAGCTGCTGATGCTGGATACGCAGGTGTACTCCAACACCGGTGGCCAAAACTCGGACAGCTCCAACATGCTGGGCGGTTACGATATGAACCAGTTTGGCGTGGCATCACAGGGCAAGCTCATCGAGAAGAAGAGCGTGGCCGAGACCTTTACCGCCGGGCACGGTTCCCCGTTCATCGCACAGGTTTCCATGGCTAATAGTGCCAAGATGTACAAGGCCATGCTGGACGGCCTTGAGTACCGCGGCACGGCCTTCTACCAATGCTACACCACCTGCCAGCCCGAGCACGGCGTGCCCGATAATATGAGTGCTGACCAGGCCAAGATGGTGCGCGATAGCCGCGGCATGCCGGAGTTCATTTACAACCCGCGCAAGGGTGAGACCATGCAAGAAGGCTTCGAGCTCAAGGGCAATCCGAGCCTCAAGCGCGACTGGTGGGAAACCAAGTATCCCTCCACCGGCGAGAAATACAACATGACCGTGGCGCACTGGGCCACCACCGAAGCGCGGTTCCGCCGTCACCTTAAGGAAATCCCCGAGGCGCAGGCCGGCGAGTTCATTCATCTGGATGATATGCTCACGCTGATCACTCAACAGGATGTCACCTACCGGCGCGTGTTCGATGAGGCGCACCACGCGTACGTGCCGGACTGGGGCGTGTACTTCAAAGCCGAGATTAACGGCAAATTCAAGTACTACACAGTGAGCCGGCAAATGGTGCTCTTTCACGTAGAGCGCCGCAAAGCATGGCGCATGATGCAAAGCCGCGCAGGCATCGCCAGCGAAGATTACGCCGCCCAAAAGGCGCTGCTGGCCAAGCTGGAGAAAGGCGAGCTGACCCGAGACGATCTGCTCGAGCGCGGCGCCTCCCTCATCAATGAGGAAATCGCCGCCGCTAAGGCATAGAGGTAACAAGCAGCCAGAGAAATAATCACAACGCCCCGCATTGCGGGGCGTTTTTTATGCTAGCACGGCCCGGAGATTGGGTGATTCAAATACTTCCGTGTTCAATACGAACTGGGGGCGTTGGCCTTGCTTGAGGTCGATAATGGCCTGGGCGCAGGCGTGGCTGACGCGTTGGCCGGTCTCGGCGGCAAACGATGCTTGATGCGGGCTCATGAGCAGGTTTGCGGCGGAGTGGAGGGGGTGGTCGACCGGCAACGGCTCGACATGATAGGTATCTACGGCCGCTCCGGCAATGCCATGAGCGTTCAGGCAAGCGGCCAGATCAGTTTCGTTCACTAACGCGCCGCGGCCGGCGTTGATCAGGTAACTGTTCGGCTTCATGAGGTGCAGTTGAGGCGCACTGATCAGGCCTTCGGTTTCCGGGGTCACGGCTGCATGCAGCGAAACGTAATCGCTTTGCTGCAGCAACGTCTCCAACGGGACGAACTCCACGCCCAAGTCCTGCGCGGTCTCATTGGGAACCGGATCGTAGGCGAGCAGGCGCATGTTGAATCCGGCCGCCCGCCGGGCAACGGCTGTGCCGATCCGGCCGCAGCCGACGATGCCGAGGGTTTTGCCGTGTACATCATGGCCCCATTGTTGAGACCAACCGCCGGTATGCATGGAGAGATGGCCTGTGTGAATCCGGCGCGCCACGCCAAGCAGCAGGGCAAAGGTGTAATCGGCAACGGCATCATCCAACAGGCCGGGGGTGTAGGTGATCACGATGCCCAGCTCGGTGGCCGCGGCGACATCGATACTGTCGTAGCCCACGCCCCAGCGGGAAATGATCTGGAGTTTCGCCGCTTCCTCGCTTGCCAGAACCTTTGCGGAGAACTCATCGACTCCCGCATAAATGCCCTGCACATCGGCCAGTAGAGGTTGTAGGGCCGCGGCTGGATGAGCCTGAAATGTGTCCGGCAAACGAATATCGCAGCCCGCTTCGATGAGCATTTCAGCCGAAGCTTGCCCCACCCCTTTAATTGTGGGAGCGGTTGCCAGCACGGTCCAGTCAGATGCCATGGGATGGAGAATACTGCTTTCGAGCCGAGAACACCATCCAGCACGAGATTTGATGAGAATAACATTTAGAATTATTCTAATTCAGATTGACAGTCACAACTGAATCCACGAGGTTGTGCGCCCCTATGAAGGATGTGAAGGCACGTACGGTGTTTGTGCCGCCACACCGTGAGCGCGGTGTGGTGGATGCCCGTATTGCTGAGGCCGGGTTGCGGCCGACGGCGCAGCGGAGCGTGGTATATGGCGTGCTGTTGGATCATGCCAAGGAGCATCCGACGGCGGATGAGATTTTCATACAGGCCAAGACCGAGAAACCAGAAATCTCGATGGCCACGGTCTATAACTGCCTCGATGCTCTGGTGAAGCATCATCTGGTGAAGCAAGTACATTTGGAACGGGCGGCGACGCGGTATTGCCCGAACATGGATGAGCATGCGCATTTCTTGTGCGAGACGTGCGGAGAGGTTTGGGATTTTGAAGGTGCAGCAAAGCCGCGGACGAGTGGGTTCCGGGTGCCGAGCGGGTTTACTGTGACGCAGACGGAGGTGAACATGCGCGGTGTGTGCCCAGCTTGCGCGGAACAGGAGGTGGCCCGATGAGTAGTGAGAGTGAGGTTATCGATCAGTTCGTTGAGCAGGAATACAAGTGGGGTTTCTACACGGACGTGGAAACTGATACGCTGCCGCCGGGATTGAACGAGGATGTGATTCGCCATATCTCTGCCAAGAAAGAGGAGCCTGAATGGTTACTCGACTGGCGGCTCAAGGCGTTTCGGCATTGGCAAACGATGGAGGAACCGCGCTGGCCGCATGTACAGTATGAGCCGATTGATTATCAGGGCATCAGCTACTATTCGGCGCCGGGCGCGAAGGATAAGGATCGGCCCAAGAGTCTGGATGAGGTGGATCCCAAGCTGCTGGAGACCTACGACAAGCTCGGCGTGCCGCTGCACGAGCGCGAGCGCTTGGCGGGTGTGGCGGTGGATGCGGTGTTCGACAGCGTGTCGGTGGGCACCACGCACCAGGAAGAGCTGGCCAAGCACGGCGTGATTTTCTGTTCGTTCTCCGAGGCGGTACGTGATCATCCGGAGCTCATCAAAAAATATCTCGGCACGGTGGTGCCTTACACAGACAACTTTTTTGCTACGCTAAACTCCGCGGTGTTCAGTGATGGTTCGTTTGTATACATCCCGAAAGGCGTGCGGTGTCCGCTGGAGTTGAGCACGTATTTCCGGATTAATGCTGCTGAGACGGGGCAGTTTGAGCGCACGTTAATTGTTGCCGATGAGGGTAGTCACGTGAGCTATCTCGAAGGCTGCACGGCGCCGATGCGTGATGAAAATCAGTTGCATGCGGCAGTGGTGGAGCTGGTTGCGTTGGGCGATGCGGAGATTAAATATTCCACCGTGCAAAATTGGTATCCCGGTGACGAGGACGGGAATGGCGGGATCTATAATTTCGTGACCAAGCGCGGCATCTGTAAGGGTGATCGCTCGAAGATCTGCTGGACGCAGGTGGAAACCGGATCGGCAATCACGTGGAAATACCCAAGTGTCATTTTGCGCGGGGACGATTCGGTCGGCGAATTTTATTCCGTGGCCCTCGCCAATCTCGCGCAACAGGCCGATACCGGTACCAAGATGATTCATCTCGGCAAGAACACCCGCAGCACGATCATCAGTAAGGGAATCTCCGCCGGCAAAGGCCAGAACAGTTATCGCGGTCTGGTGCAGGTAGGCAAGAACGCCACCGATGCGCGTAACTTTACCCAGTGCGATTCGCTGCTGATAGGCAGCCGCTGCGGCGCGCACACTTTTCCCTATATCGAGGTAAAAAACCCCTCAGCCAAGGTGGAGCACGAGGCCACCACATCGAAGATAGGGGAGGACCAGATTTTTTACTGCAACGCCCGCGGCATCGAAACGCAGGACGCAGTGAATATGATCGTGAACGGCTTCTGCAAGGAAGTCTTCAGCGAGCTGCCGATGGAGTTTGCGATGGAAGCGCAGGCACTCATGGACGTGAGCCTCGAAGGCAGCGTGGGATAATTTAGCATGTTAGAGATCAAAAATTTGCAGGCCGGGGTGGAGGGCAAGGCGATCCTGAAAGGGATTGATTTGTCGATTAACGCCGGCGAAGTGCACGCCATCATGGGCCCCAACGGCAGCGGTAAAAGTACGCTGGCCCAGGTGCTTGCCGGTCGCGAAGGCTACGAGATCACCGACGGTTCGGTGCGTTACAACGGCGAGGATCTGCTCGACCTCGGTCCTGAGGAGCGCGTGCGCGAGGGGTTCTTTCTCGCGTTCCAGTATCCGGTGGAAATACCCGGTGTGAACACCACGTATTTCCTGCGTGCCGCTGTAAATGCCCTGCGCGAGCATCGCGGCGAAGCGGAGTTAAGCGCGGTGGAGTTTCTCAAATTGATGCGCGAAAAAATCCAACTGCTTGAGCTGGATGAATCCCTGCTCAAGCGCTCGGTGAACGAGGGCTTTTCCGGCGGTGAAAAAAAGCGCGCGGAAATTTTGCAGATGGCCCTGCTCGATCCGAAATTTGCAGTGCTCGATGAAACCGATTCAGGCCTCGATATCGATGCGCTCAAGGTCGTCGCCGGCGGCGTGAACCATCTCAAGCATGCCGACAACGCGCAGCTGGTCATCACGCATTACCAACGTCTGCTCGATTATATTGTACCCGATCACGTGCACGTGTTGGTCGATGGTCGTATTGTGAAATCCGGCCCCAAGGAGCTCGCCCTCGAACTGGAGGAGCGCGGGTACGATTGGGTTATTGAAGAACAAGCCGCCTGATGGTTGCCCCCGCCCACATGAATGCGGAAGACGCCGTGGATCGGCTGTTGGCCGCCCTGCCCGAGAGTGATGCCGCCGGTCGCGCGCGCTTTGTCGAACTAGGCTTTCCCACCCCGCGCGATGAAGATTGGCGCTTCACGCCGGTCAAACCGATCACGGAGCTGAATTTTTCCGCCGCGCCGGTCGATGCCGACGCTACGCTCGAAGGCTGCGTGTTTGCCGCCATCGACGGGCCGCAGTTGGTGTTTGTGAACGGTCATTACTCCGAGGCCCTTTCGCAGGTCGGCGAACTGCCTGCTGGCGTGGAGGTGCGTCCGATGTCAGCCGGAGACTGTCCGGCACCGCCTGCGCCCGAGGACGCCTTTGGCGCCTTAAATGCGGCGACGGTGACTGACGGACCGTTCATCAGCGTGGCGGACAATGTGCATTTTGAATCCCCCGTGCGCGTGTATTACCTCAGCACCGGCAGCAACGGGGCCACGGTGAATGTGCGCGGCTACATCCGCGCTGAAGTGAACAGCCAGGTGACCGTGCTGGAGAGCTGGACCGGCAAGCAGGCTGGTTGTTTTAATAACGCCATCACGGAACTGCACGCGGCGGACAACGCGCAGGTGGAGCATGTGAAATTTCAGGACGAGCACACCGGCGCCTTTCATGTGGGCGGGCTCCACACCGCGCTCGGCCGCGACGCCCGCGTGGCGCATCATTCGCTCGCGCTGGGAGGACGCATTGCCCGCAATAATCTGCGCGCCCATCTCAATGGCACCGGTATTGAGGCTGTGCTCAATGGCCTGTACCTGCCGCGGGCCGGGCAGTTGATTGATCATCACATGGTAGTGAATCACGCGCAGCCGCATTGCGACAGTCACGAATATTTTAACGGCATCCTCGATGACGATTCGCGTGCGGTGTTTCACGGCCGCATTCATGTGCACAAGGGCGCGGATAAAACGGACGCGAAGCAGACCAATAAAAACCTGCTGCTGTCCGACAGCGCCACGATTGATACCAAGCCGCAGTTGGAGATTTATGCCGACGACGTGAAATGCACGCACGGCGCCACGATCGGCCAGATGAACGCCGAGCAAATTTTTTACCTGCGCGCCCGAGGGCTGGACGAGGAATCCGCGCGCCGGATGATCATGCACGCCTTTGCCGGCGAGATCGTCGAGCGTATCCAATGCGAAGCCGCGCGCGAGGAACTGGATCGGCTGGTGTGGGATCGGCTAGAGCAGATGGGAGGACACGTCGCGGCATGAGTGCCACGGTGCAAAGCATCGATGAGTTGGTCGAGAATTTCGAGCTGCTCGGCGATTGGGAATCGCGCTTTGGGTATCTCATTGATCTCGGTAAGGAACTGCCGCCGCTCGCCGCGGCTGATCAATGCGAGGAAAACCGCGTGCACGGTTGTCAGGCGCAGGTTTGGCTGAAGTTTGTGCCCGAATCCGACGGTCGCATCACCATCGCCGCCGACAGCGATGCGTTCATCGTCAAGGGTCTCATCTCCGTGTTGCTGGCGGTGTACTCTGGCAAAACCGCCGGGGAAATCCTCGCCATCGACGGCGAAGTGGAGCTGGGCCGGTTGGATCTCGCCGCGCACCTGAGTCCCACCCGCAAGAACGGCCTTTTTGCCATGGTGCAACGCGTTCGCGAACTGGCCGCTGCCGCGCAGGAGGCCACGCCATGACGGGCGGCGAACAGGTGGCTATCGAGCGCGATGTGGAGGCGTCGGTCGTTCCCTCGGGCACACGCGTGACGCTGGAGAAAGGCGAGACCGCCACGATTACCCAGTCTCTCGGGGGCACGTTTACCGTGGTAGTAAATGGCAACATGTTTCGCATCGACGGCAAGGACGCCGATGCCATCGGGCAGGAATTGCAACTCACCCCCGCCGAACAGGCCGGCAAGGCGGAAAACGCCGAAGATCTTGAGCAACAGGTGTGGGAGCAGATGAAAACCTGTTACGACCCAGAGATTCCCGTGAACATCGTGGACCTCGGATTGATTTATGACTGCCACCTCGAGGAACTGGAGGCTGGCAATCACAAGGCCAGCGTGAAGATGACGCTTACCGCTCCCGGTTGCGGCATGGGGCCAACCATTCAAGCGGATGTGGAAAATAAAATCCTGTGCGTCGAGACGGTGGATGAAGTGGATGTGGAACTAGTCTGGGAACCGCAATGGACGCGAGAGATGATGACCGAAGCCGCGCGGTTGGAGCTGGGCATGATGTGATGAATGCGCCGATCTCCATCGCCCGTGTTGACGAGATCGCTGAAGGCAAAGGCAAAGCGTTTGATGTCGGCGAAAAGCGCATCGCAATTTTTCAGGTGGACGGCCAGTTACACGCCATCGACGACGCCTGCCCGCATGCCGGTGCATCCTTGGCGGAAGGCTATCTCGAGGACGGCAACGTCGGTTGCCCATGGCATTATGCGGAGTTCGAACTGGCCACCGGCAAACACCGCCACTCGCCAGCCACCTGTGGCGTGAACGTGTACCCCGTCACCATCACCGATGGCCAAATCCACGTCGAGGTCGCATGAACTCCATTCCCGCCACTATTCGCGAAGATTTCCCAACACTGGCGCAGGAGATCAATGGGCATCCGTTGGTGTACTTCGACAACGCCGCCACAACGCAAAAGCCGCGGCCAGTCTTGGAGGCGATTCAGCGTTACTACGAGCATGACAATGCCAATGTGCATCGCGGTATTCATGAACTGAGCAATCGCGCCACGGCGGCCTACGAGGGTGCGCGCCACCGGGTTGCCCAGTTTATCAACGCGCCCTCGGCGAAGGACATCATTTTCACTCGGGGCACCACCGAGGCTTTGAATCTCGTGGCTGCTACCTGGGGTGCGGGTAATTTGCGCGAAGGCGATGTGATCCTGTTGACCGAAATGGAACATCACAGCAACCTAGTGCCATGGCAGTTGCTCGCCCAGCGCACGGGAGCCCAGTTGCGGTTTATTCCGGTGACCGGCGATTTCGGTGAACTGGATCTGTCCGATCTTGATGAGAGGCTGTCCGATGTGAAGCTTCTGTCCCTCACACATATTTCTAACGCGCTGGGTACGATCAATCCCGTGACTGAACTCTGCGCTAAGGCCAAAGCGGTCGGCGCGGTAACTCTAGTAGATGCCGCGCAGAGCGCTGGGCATTTGCCACTGGATGTACAGGCACTAGGGTGTGATTTCCTCGCGTTTTCAGGCCATAAACTTTGCGGTCCGACCGGTATCGGGGCGTTGTTTGCACGGGCGGAATTGCAGGCGGCGATGCCGCCGTATCAGGGTGGCGGCGAGATGATTTCCACGGTGGGATTTCAAACGTCCGAATACCACGAGCCGCCGCATAAATTCGAGGCTGGTACTCCGAACATCGCCGGCGCGGTGGGGCTGCATGCGGCTATGGATTACTTGGATGCCCTAGGTAGTGAGGCCATCCATGCGCACGATACGGACATTGCGGCGTACGCCAAGGAGCGGTTGGCGGAGTTTGATGGCATCCGCATTTTCGGTCCGGCCGGTGAGCGCGGTGGGTTGGTGAGTTTTGTGTTCGAGAAAGTGCATGCGCTAGATCTGGCCACCATGGCTGATCAACAGGGTGTGGCCATTCGCATCGGGCATCATTGCACACAGCCCTTGCACGAAAAGCTCGGTGTGCCCGCCACGGCGCGCGCTAGTTTTTATTTTTACAACACGCGCACGGAGGTGGATCGCTTCATTGAAGTGCTGCAAAAAGTTATTCAGCTGCTAAAGTAACCGCATGAGCGCGACAACGGAAATCAACAGCGACTCGACGATGGAGCAGGTACTGATGGAATACCCGGGTGCACGGCGTGCATTGTTTCGGAAGTACCACATCGGCGGGTGCTCCAGCTGTGGGTTTCAGATGGACGAAACGCTGGGCAGCGTGTGCGAGCGCAATAACGCGTTGGAGGTAACCGAGGTGCTGGCGGAAATTCAGGAGAGCCACGCGGCAGATGAGAAGATTTACATTGAGCCGAAAGCGCTGAAAGCCAAGCTGGAGGAGACGCCGGGATTGAAGCTACTGGATGTGCGCACGCAAGAGGAGTTTGACGCGGCGCGTATTGAAGGGGCCATTCACATGACGCGCGACCTTATGCAGGAAATCATGGGTAAGTGGGAACCGGAAGAGATGTTTGTGATAGTAGATCATCAGGGCCAGCAAGGGCTGGATGCGGCGGCTTATTTTTTGGGGCACGGCCTGAAACAGGTGCGCTGCTTGCGGGGCGGAATTGATGCGTGGAGCCTAGAGGTAGATAATTCGGTGCCGCGCTACGAATTTTCATAATTGTCATGGACGAATCGCTGGAGAAAAAAATCAGGGAGGCCATTGCTGATCCCAAGAATATGGGCGAGCTGGCCGATGCAGATCGCGTGGGCACTGTGGGAAATTCCGACTGCGGTGAGATGCTGCGCCTGTGGGTAAAGTTCAAGGAGGATCACGGCCGTAAGGTGATTGATCAGGCGAGCTTTCAATCTTTCGGTTGCGAGACGGCGATTGCTGTGGCGAGCATGGCCACGGAATTAATCCGCGGTAAAACCGCCGATGAAGCGCTGGCCTTGCGGCATGATGAATTGACCGGCGATCTCGGCGCTTTGCCGCCCATGAAAATTCACTGCGCCCAGCTGGTAGAAGGCGCGCTCAAGGCCGCGCTGGACGCCGATGAGGCGGCCGACAAAAAAACAGCCCCGGCCGAAACCGGAGCTGCTGAAAATATTCCCTCGTTGATGGACAGCCTGCAGGCGGATCAAAAACCGGCTCAAGGCAAGCTGCGCCTGCTCGGGGACGAGTAGATTTACCAGCTGTCGTTGTCGCGGAAACCTCCGCCACCACCACGACCGCCACGATCCCGGCCACGGCCTCCGCCGCCACCACGACCTCCGCCACCGCCGCCACCGCCGCCACGGCCGCCGCCGCCGCCGCCGCCGCCGCCAGGGAGCTGAAGAGCTTCCGAGATCACAGACACCTCTCGCGCGCCGGCGAGCGGCGCCGCCGGCAGGTGCGCGACCGGAACGGGGCCGGCGGCGGCGTCGATCGCCCAGGAGGCGAGGGAGCC
>CAJWVY010000072.1 GCA_913048135.1 uncultured Verrucomicrobiales bacterium | reverse complement strand
GCTGCCCGTGCAGTCCCTCTTCCTCGGCGGCCGTCATGACAACCAAGCCAACTGGGAAGGCCGACTCGACGAAGCCGCCGTGTTCGACCGCGCCTTAACGGCCAAAGAAATCCGGGCGCTGTCCAAATAACCACAGAGTTTTTTCAACGGGTTTTATCTGTGTTCTCTGTGCCTCTGTGGTACACAAAGCGCACGCAATCAACCGAGCCAGTCCTACGCCAATCCTTGTGAACCGCATGATGCCTTTTCGATTTTTTCTCTTAGTAACTTTGCTGATGTTTTGTGGCCGCGGCATGGCCGATGAGCGGGCGGCGTTGTTCGATGCCTTGGACAAACGGACCGACATTTCGTTTCTGCGAGGCAAGGCAGCGCAACCGTATGTGCACTTCTTTGCCGCCGAGGCGGAGTACGGCGCGTTTTACAGCATGCCCATGCTGGCGGAGATGCTCAACGAGCGACACGGCTTCACGGTTTCGATCAGCTATTCTCTGGATGATCAGGGCCATATCGATAGCCGCGTGAAGGACGGCCTCACCGGTTTTGATCTGCTCGAGCATGCGGATTTGCTCGTGGTGTTTACCCGGTCCAAATACCTCACCCAAACCACGGCGACGCAGTTTCAAAAATATTTGGATAGCGACAAACCGTTGGTGGGGTTCCGGACGGCCAATCACGGATTCAACTTCAGCAACGAAGCTCCGGATGCGGATTTTCTGCGCGCCCAAGGCTGGACGCATAAAGGGCCGCAGTTGTGCCGCATGTGGAAACACAAGTTTGGCGGACATCATGGCGGCAGTGCCAAGGACGGTTTCCTGACCGCGATCTCCCCCAACCCGAAGCTGGCGGCGCACCCGATCCTCCGGGGCGTGAAGCCTTATCTGGATCCGCGGCATCTCTACATTCTGTTAAACGAACCGGGCAAGAAGCAGTACGAGTTCACGTCCCTCGCCTACGGCAAGGCGCTCAAGATTTTTGATCACAAGGCGCATCTGCCAAAAGTGCAACCGACGGTGATCGTCTCGGAGAAACCAAGGCGCACAGTTTACTCCAGCACCTGTGG
This sequence comes from uncultured Verrucomicrobiales bacterium, assembly GCA_913048135.1. GTDB lineage: Bacteria > Verrucomicrobiota > Verrucomicrobiia > Limisphaerales > UBA1100 > UBA1100. The sequence continues at coordinate 13,998 of CAJWVY010000072.1, read as the reverse complement.
CGCGGATACGTTCAATAACCCCAACGCCCGCCGTTTGGCGTTACAGGGAATTTTATGGGCCCTGCGCAAGGAGGATCAGATTCCCGCTGCGGGTGTCGATGTCGATTTCTTGCGGCCCTACCAAATCCCCAAGGACACGCACTTGCGTGAGGGCGATTCGCATCGCGGCAAGCCGGCGGCGGTCTTTGGCCCGGCGCCCGTTGCTGATGATTTCAAAATGGTCCTGATGCCCGCCGCTGATAAAAACAAACGCATCGCACTTCTGGCGGACACCCACGTGATCAAGGGCGGCAGCGAATCCCCCAATCGCCAACCGGCAGTCGAGTTTCCTTACCTGAATATCTATCGTGGCAAGGACGCCAGCCCTTACCGCGCGCACACCGAATACCAAACCAAGCTTCATCGGTTCTATGCCCGGCAGGGCCGATTCTATGTCGAGAACCCAGATAGCAGGAAAGCCATTGTCCCGGGCTTTCCCGGTTTGGATGCAAACATCCACGGGCACTCGGGCACCTATCACAAGAACGGCATGCGCACCACAGCTCGGGACGCCATGGATCAAGGCAGCGTCATTCAATATGTGGACGGCCACGGCCTTGCCTACGGCCTGTATCTCAACCGCGCCGCCGGGCAGATGCTGGTGTACGACGCGAAACAGGCCGTGCCGCGCCAGCTCTTTGCCGAGGCGGCGGTCGATTACGATGATTATCGCATGTCCACCGCGCGCACGGCAAAGGTCGTTGGCAAATCCCGTTTCCAATTCACCGAGAACAGTTGGGGCGAGCAACCGCTGCATTTCAATGGCCATTACCGTTTCAAACGCAGTGCCGTGTTCAGCTACACGGTCGGGCAAACGCACCTGCTTGAATTCCACAAGATCCACGGCACCGGAACCAGCGCCTGGTTGTCGCAACATTTCTACGCGCCAAAAGGCCATGGCGAGCTGGCGTACCAACTCGGCACCGCACCCAACGCCACCGTGGAGCAATCCGATTCCACGTCGTTTCTCAGTTGGACCGATCAGGATGCCGCGGTGCTCATCGGCATTCGCCATGCCAAAGCCGATCGTTCCGGCAAACTTCAGATTGCCCGAAGCCAAAATCCGCGCGGATTCAGTGTGAGCTACTGGCGCGGGAGCGCGAATCTATTGCCGAAGATCAAACAGGCCATGGCCACCAACGCCAAGGCGCTCGACGCCATCGCCCCGTCGCTGCCCGCCATGATTCAGGGCAGCCCCAACCCGCAATGGAATCGGGTGTTGGTGGGCAAAGGGCAGCTGGCCGACCCGCAACAATTCACGACGCCGTACGTGATCGACACCCTGCCCGTTCCCGTGGTCAACCCCTACAAATCGCCCATGGTGCTTTCCGGAATCGCGTTTAACCCCAAGGGCGAAGCGTATGTCGCGACCATGTTTGGGGACATCTGGAAAGTGTCCGGGATCGATCATGATTTGCAGCGCGTGAAATGGAAACGAATGATCGCCGGCCTCAATTCGCCGTTCGGCCTTACCTATCATGATGGCGTGCTGTACGCGGGCGACAAAGCCGAGCTGATTGCCCTGCACGATCTCAACGGCGATGATGAATTCGACTTTGTCGAACGCGCCAACCAAGCCTTCCAACCGATGCACCGCAACGTGCATGCCGGGGCTCCGCGTGATAGTCAGGGGGCGTTTTATTACGTGACCGCCGGGGGCGTCAAAAAACTGTACAACAACACCGCCACCCACCTGTCCCCGGCCACCCGCACGGCCATGGGGATCGGCGTCACGCATGAAGACCGCGTCTGGTCCGCGCCACAGGAAGGTGACTGGACGCCGGCCTCGGCGATCTTCGAGCATCATGAAGGCGACGACGTGTATCGCCCCAATTCCAGAGTTCACACCTCGCTCGATCAAATCCGTGAACTGCTCGATCCGGCATTGGTGTACATCCCGCGCGGGGTCGACAATTCCACTGGCGGCTTCGCGACCGTGCGCTCCCGCAAGTTCGGCCCGTTGGGAGACAAGATGCTGTGCCTGTCGTACGGCGCCTGCTCGAGCCTGCTCGTCCTGCGCGATAAACCGGCCGGCGCCAAGCGCTTCCAGGGGGCGGTGATCCCAATGGAAGGCAACTTCATCAGCGGCCTGCGCTACGGAGAGGCGAACCCGACCGATGGCCAGGTCTATGTGGTGGGTCATGATGGCTGGGGCACCTACGCCGTTTCCGATGGCTGCCTGCAACGGATCCGCTACACCGGCGAGCCGTCGTATTATCCCGTGGCATTCCGCACGTATCAAAATGGCGTCAAGCTGACCTTCGCCGAACCGCTCGATCCAATTGCCATTCAGGATGTGCAGAACCTGTTCGCGCAGCAGTGGAACTACAAATATTCCAACGCCTACGGATCCCCGGAATTCTCCGTCAAATCTCCCGACCAGGAAGGGCACGACGTGTTAACGGTAAAATCCGCACACCTGCTGGACGACGGGAAAACGCTCTTCGTGGAAATTCCAAACATCGAACCGGCCATGACCGTGCACGTGTATGGCCAACTCAAGAGCGCGCGCCTGAAGCCCGTGGAGCTGAATATCTTCATGACCGCCCTGCATTTGGAGAAACCCTTCACCGCATTTCCCGGCTACAAGAAATCCTGTTGCGTGGCGGACGCGTCGGCATCGCTGGATCTCCCCGTGATGATCGTCGGCCTTAAGGACAAGCCCATTTCGGATTCCGTTCGCGCCAAGTCCACCACCATCACGACCACCATCAACGATCAGATGCAGTTCATTTTCGATGCCGCCAACCAAAAGAAGCTCGGGGAAATCAAGCAGGGCGACAGCATCATCTTCCGCATCCAAAGCAACGCCGCCACCGGCGGTACCCAGCACAACGCGCTGGTGATCAACAAGGCGGACACCGAGGCGATCGGCACATTCTGCGACGCCAAAGCGGCCAGTCTGGAGGCCAAGCAAAACTCGTACGTGCCCCGGTACAATCGCGGCCTCGCCGCAAAGATTTTAGCGCACAGCACACTGATCCCGCCCATGGAAACCAAAGAGTTCGTTTATGTCGCCAAAGCGAAAGGCGAGAAAACCCTGATCTGCACCTTCCCCGGCCACTGGCGCCTGATGCGGACGGATTTCACCGTTCGCTAACCACGCGCGATTGCGCCTCAACCTTATTCCCTGATCGGGCCCGGATGGTTGATCCGGGTAGCCCCGCGTGATGTGCCGGGCTGAGTCCCGTGTTTCCAGCCCTTGAAACGTTTGCCTTCGGGGGTTTGGCGGTTGGGCGTTGGATTTTTCGGAATGGTGTCGCCGGTGTCTTCGGCCCAACGATCAAGAAGCTGAGTCAGCAGGCTGATTTCGGCGGCGTATTTTTTATCCGCAACGAGGTTGCGGAGTTGGTGGGGATCCTTACTCAGATCGTACAACTCCAGTGCGGGGCGTGGTTTCTGAAAAATATCGAGTTGGTTTTTGTTGAGCTTACCCGCGGCGTGCATCTTCCAGAGTTCGGCCCCGGCGGGATGGCTCGGATCGCCTTCCATGCATAGATTTTGGAGATGCGGATAGGCGTTGCGGATGAGCACCCAATCCTTCCAGCGCACCATACGTTCGTGGGCCTGGTAGACATGCCAGTTGTGCTCGGCAAACACGTAGTCACGCACAGTGGCCTTGGGGTTCTCAAGGATGGGCGCGAAGCTTACGCCTTGAATGCGTTTGTCTTTCTTGGCACCGGCCAGTTCGAGAATCGTGGCGCTGATATCGATGCTGCTAATCAGCGAACGCGTCTCAGCCGGTGCGATGGTGCCGGGACGCGCAATGAGGAATGGCGTGCGGATGCCGCTGTCGTACAGACGCGTTTTGCTGCGCGGAAACGGCCGGCCATTGTCGGTCATGTAAATGATGTAGGTGTCCTTCTCGATGCCCTGCCGTTTCAGTTCGGCGCGCAGTTGGCCCATGTAATAATCCGTGCGGCTCACCTCATGCATGTACTCGGCGAGATCCTTGCGGGTAACCGGGCCGTCGTAGAGATACGGTGGCACCTCAATGTCCTCGGGCTTGTATAACGGCGCCTTGTCGTTAAGCGCCCAACCGCGGTGAGCATCGCTGGAAGCGAACCAGAAAAAGAAGGGTTTATCCTTCGGCCGCTCCTGCAACATCGGCACCCAGTCCGCCGATTTGCTCGGACCTTTGCCACCGGACACCTTGTCGAATCCGCGATTCACCGCCTTGCCCATATGATGTTTGCCCGAAATTGCGGTGTAATATCCAGCCGCCTGCAATGCCTCGGGGAACACCGGTTGATCTGCCGGCATGGACGTGTGCAGCTCCGATGCGCCGGTGTTATGCGGATACCGCCCGGTGATCAAACTGCACCGACTCGGCGAACAACTGCTGATGCTCAGATACGCCCCATGAAACAACATCCCCTCCGTCGCCATCTGATCCAAATGCGGCGTCTTGGCTACTTTGCTACCGTAACAACCAAGGTCATCCCAAGAGATGTCATCGGTGATAAAAAGAATAAAGTTAGGCTGCTTGCCTTCCAAAGTGGCAAACAAGAATATGGAACTGAAGAAAATGTAGAATCGGTTCATTTTTAATTAGTCTTTGATAATACGACCCTGATTAATCTTCTCCAAAGCTGATGAGGAATGTTTGGGCTTATAGGGATACCAGTCAGGGGCGCCGAACCAGTCGTACATGACGGCGCGGAATTTTTCTATTTTCTCAGGGGGCTCTTTTTTCCAACCCATGTCGCCAGTCTCAGTGATCCAAGTGTCGAGCGCGGCGCGCATTTCGGTGAGGGCCTGCAGATGCTCCGGGCGGGTGGAATCGATGAGGTTGTTGAGTTCGTTGGGATCGGCCTCGGTGTCGTAGAGGTATTCGCGGCGGAACTCGGTGAAGAGCGGGCGCAGGTGCGGATCGAGTTTGCCCTTTTTGTACAGGTCACGCATGACCTGCTGCACAGGGAAACATTTCTCCTTATAAAAATTCACGTAGGTGCCGAAGTTGATCTCGGGTTGGAAGTTGCGGATGTAATGGTAACGCTTACCGCGGACCGATCGTAGGCGGAACTGCACATCATCCACGCGATCGCGCGCGCTGAAGGCGTACCGGCGCTGAGGATCACGGTCTTTTCCGAGAAACACGCGGCTCTGCATACCCAACGGCCGCGGCACGCCGGCCAATGATAACGTGGTGGCGGTGAGGTCGAGCAGGCTGATCACTTCTTCATTCACCGTACCGGGCTTGAAGCCTTCGGGCGCGGGATAATTCTTAGGCCACTTGATGATCATCGGCACGTGCAGGCCGGTGTCGTACACCCAATGGATGCTGCGATGATCCACGCGACCGTTGTCGCCAAAGACAATGATGATCGTGTCGTCGAGCAGCTTTTCCTTTTTCAGTTCCGCCAACACAATGCCCACGCGGCGGTCCATGTTGGAAACGGAATTCAGGTAACGCGCCCATTCCTCGTTGGAGGTTTTGTGCTTAGGAAAATAAGCCGGCGGCACGACTGAATCCGGCTTGGCATATTGCACGTGCTCCTCCTCGCCCCACCACTTGATGCGCTCGGGGCGGTTCGTGCGAAAATCGTAAATATCGTACTCCGCTTCCGGCGTGTTCACCTGTAAAAAGAAGGGCTTACCCTTTTTGATTTCATCCCAGTTGGTACTCTCAAAAATTTTGCCTTCATTCACAAAATTAAGATCGAGCTTACCAGAGCCCACGACTTGATCGCCCATCTTTTTGATGGAGCCAGTAAGATAACCCGCGTCCTTCAACCGGTGGGTCAATGGCCGCACGCCTTCAGGGAGCCTAAAGCCATCATCCCGATGATCAGGAAAGTGATGGAGGTTGACCGAGGTCTGATACATGCCGGTCATGAAAGCGGAACGGCTAGGGGCACAAACCGGTGCTGTCGCAAATACCCGCGTGTATCGCACTCCCTCCGTCGCCAGTTTATCTAGATTAGGCGTGTGCACCCCCTGCCGGCCGAAGCATCCAAAATCCAAATTACAGTTGTCGGTGATTAACCAAAGGATGTTTGGCTTATCTTTTGAAAAAATAGGATTTGCCGAAAACAGCAACAGGAAGCAAAAAAACAAGTACCTCATGGGGGAGGTCATTGTGGACGTTCAATGAGATAGGAGCAAGTTTTCAGCTAAATATTAAAACTTGCGGTTCATCTCAAAGCAGTTGCTTCACATTCTCAGGCGGCCGACCTATCACTGCCTGCTTACCTTTAACCACAATTGGGCGCTCCAGCAGGATTGGATATTTTATGATGGCCGCGAGTAGTTCCTCTTCATTGGAATCCGGAGAGAGTCCTAGTTGGGAATACACCTCTTCCTTGGTACGAATGACCCCATGAGCATTCAATCCCAGTTTGACCAGCAATTCCTTTAATTCCACCTCATCCGGTGGAGTCTTTAGGTATTCCACAATCTCCAGTTCCACTCCGGCATCCTCGCAGAGTTGCCTTGCCTCCCGGCTTTTGGAACACCGGGGATTGTGATAAATGCGCATTACGCGTAATTGGAAACGTACGGAAGTTTTTCGGCGACGGTTTTGGCGGCTCCGAGGTTTTCGAGGAGACCGGCGCGGGCGTCCCAGGAGCCGTCGAGGTATTGGCCTTGGGCGCCGGGTTGGATTTCCAATGAAATGGTTTCGCCGCCGGCGGTGATGGTCGCAGCGGCAACGTCGATGGAAAGTTCGGCGGCGGGATCGGCTTCGATGGCGTCCTGCAACTTGGCGCAGGTGGCGTGGTCGGCGGTGAAGCACGGGACGGCCAGGGAGACGCAGTTGCCATGAAAAATTTCGCTGTAGCTCTCGGCGATAATCGCGCGGATGCCCCAGCGCTTGAGGGATTGCGGGGCGTGCTCGCGGCTGGAGCCGCAGCCAAAGTTCTTGTTGGCGACAAGGATAGCGCCGTTAGCGAATCGGGCGTCGGCGAAGGGATGGGTTTCATCCTTGGCGGCGAGGCCTTTGATGTCGTCAGCAAAGGCGTGCTCGCCAATGCCGTCGAAGGTGACGCACTTGAGAAACCGCGCGGGGATGATGCGGTCGGTATCGATGTCGTTGCCGCGCAGCGGGATGCCGGGGCCGGTGACTTGGCTGATGATTTCGCCTGCCATGTTAGTTCTCCAAATGTTTGCGCACGTCGGTGACTTTACCTTCCACCGCAGCGACGGCGGCCATGGCGGGACTCATCAAGAGCGTCCGGCCGGTGGGGGAGCCTTGGCGCCCCTTGAAATTGCGGTTCGAAGTGCTGGCGCTGATTTCGTTCCCGGAAAGCTGATCCGGATTCATCGCCAGACACATGCTGCAGCCGGCTTCGCGCCACTGGAAACCAGCTTCATCGAAGACCTTATCGAGGCCTTCGTCGATGGCTTGGCGAGCGACTTCCTGCGAACCGGGCACGGCGAGGGCGCGCACTCCGGCAGCGACTTGTTTGCCTTTCACAAATTTTGCCGCCTCGCGCAGATCGGATAAACGACCATTCGTGCAGGAGCCAATGAAGACCACGTTGACCGGCGTTCCGATGATCGGTTGGCCCTCCTCGAAGCTCATGTATTCGTAGGCCTCGCGCACGACGAGTTGATCGGAGTCGGCGAAGGAATCCACCTGCGGCAGATCTTGCGACACGCCAACGGATTGGGCAGGGGTAATGCCCCACGTCACGAAAGGCTCGATGTCTTCGCCTTTGATCTCAATGACATCGTCGTACTCGGCATCAGCATCGCTGGCGAGGGATTGCCAGTCGGCCACGGCGCGTTCCCAGGCCTCGCCTTCGGGGCAGTAGTCGCGGCCCTTCAGATAATCATACGTGGTTTGGTCAGGATTCACATAACCGCAACGTGCGCCGCCTTCGATGGACATGTTGCACACCGTCATGCGCTCTTCCATAGTCATATGATCTATGATGTCGCCGCCGAATTCGTAGGCGTAGCCCACGCCGCCATTCACGCCAAGGTGATGAATGTACGCGAGCGCCACGTCCTTGGCGTACACGCCGGGCTTGAGGCTGCCAGTGAAATTGATGCGGCGAACCTTGAGCTTAGCCATCGCGAGCGTTTGTGTGGCGAGCGCGTCTGCAACTTGACTCGTGCCGATGCCGAAGGCCAGCGTGCCAAACGCCCCGTGCGTGGAGGTGTGCGAATCGCCGCAGGCAATCGTCATTCCCGGCTGCGTGAGCCCGCGTTCGGGGCCGACCACATGCACGACGCCCTGCTCGCCTTTTTCCGGCGAGAAAAAGTTGATACCGTAATCGGCGGTGTTTTGCTCGATATGCTGGAGCATCTCCTCAGCCAATGGATCCTGCAACGGCCGCTGCCGACCGGAGCCAGTAGTGGGGATAATGTGATCGACTGTGGCAAATGTGCGCTCGGGAAAGGGCACCGAAAGCTCCTGCTCGCGGAGCATCGCAAACGCCTGTGGCGAGGTGACCTCATGAATGAGATGCAGCCCGATAAAGAGCTGATACTGTCCCGAAGGCAACTGCCCCACGCAGTGCCGGTCAAAAACCTTATGGTATAAATTTTGTCCCATGGATTGGAAAAGGGGCGGGAATCTATCAGCGAACCCGGACTGGAGCAATCCTATTTCCCTTTTGACAGGCCGCGTTGGGTTTGGCAGGTTGCCCGCCCTTCCACCCAAAGGAACACACAAAATGGCAGAACCCCTTGTAGGCAATTTGTTGGTCGCCCAAAGCGGCGGCCCCACCGCGGTCATTAACGCCAGTGTCGCCGGCGTTATTAACGAAGCCGGGCGACATGAATGCATAGAAGAGATCTATGGAGGCCTCAATGGTGTATACGGCATTCTTCACGAAAACCTCATCGACATCAACGAAGAGAGCAACAAGTCCGTGCAGGCCCTAAAGCACACACCTGCCGCCGCCTTGGGCACCTGCCGGTACAAGATCAATTTCAAGAAAGACCCCGAGCAGGCAGAGAAGGATATGAACCGCCTGTTTGAGGTGATCGAGGCGCACAACATCCGCTACTTTTTCTATGCCGGCGGTAACGATAGTCAGGACACCACCAACAAGGTGCACCAGGAAGCCGCCAAGCGCGGGTACGACATCCGCGCCATCGGCGTCCCCAAGACGATCGACAACGATCTCCCGCACACCGACCATACCCCGGGCTACGGCAGCGTGATCAAGTACAACGCCACCACTGTGATGGAAGTGGGCGCGGATGTTAGCAGCATGGCCACCGACGACGGATCCTGCTGCATCATCGAAGTGATGGGCCGCGCGGCCGGCTGGATTGCCGCCGGTACGATGCTGGCCAAGGAACAGCCCAACGATCCGCCGCACATTATTCTGCTGCCGGAGATCGCCTTTGATGAAGCCAAGTTTCTCGCCCGCGTAAAGGAAGTGGTCGACACCTGCGGCTGCTGTGTCGTGGTGGTGGGCGAAGGCTTGAAGGACGCCGAGGGCAACGAAATCGGCGCGGACAAATCCAAGCTCGATGCCTTTGGGCATCCCGTGTTGGCAGGAGCCGCCGATCGATTGGCGGAGATTGTGGAGCCGGCACTTAACCTCAAGACCCGCACGGTAAAGCTCGGGTACGCCCAGCGCGCCGCGGCGCATTACGCCAGCCAAACGGATGTGGACGAGGCCTTTACCTGTGGCACGGCCGCCGTGCAAGCCGCCGTACAGGGCCAGAGTGGCTACATGGTGAAGCTCGTCCGCGAAAGCGATGAACCCTACCGCTGGACGACTGGCCTACAGCCGCTGGATGACATCGCCAATTTGGAACATTTCATCCCGCGCGATTGGATCTCCGAAGACGGCTGGTTGCCGAATGAGAAGTTTGAAACCTATGCCCGGCCGTTGATTCAGGGTGAATTACACCTGCCCACTAAGGGCGGGTTGCCGGCTTTTGCCCGGCTCAAGAAAATTGCCGTGGAGAAAAAACTACCGGCCCGCGAGGCCTAGAGTCCGCTGATTTCACGCCCGCCTTCCTAAGGGAAAGGCGGGTTTTTTCTTTTCGACCCATCGTCCTTGCGCTTTCATCCACGCATGGGCAAGGGGCAATGGCAGTTCGAAGGCGGCGGATTTCATGAATCCCTGCCGGAAGGTCGGTCAGCGGGCACGCTGGAGGTGAGCCCGGTCAGCGTGAAATTTGTCTCCGAGGCCGGCACGGTGGAGATGCCGGTGAGCGGACTGCAAATGGAACTGGGTGGATCCGCAAACCGGATGTTGTTCCTGAAACATTCGGAGCAACCGGACTGGACCTTTTTCACCACGGACCACGCGCTGATGGAGCATCCCGTGTTTGCCAAAGACGCACGCACAGCAGAAGCCCGCAGTTCTGTACGCCGCACCAAATGGATGAGCCGCGCCTCGGCGCTCACTTTTCTTGGCATCGTGGTGGCGATTGTGCTCGGTCTCTGGTGGGCCAAGGATCCAATGGCCGCGGCCGTAGCCGGAAAGATACCTGTAGAAATGGAGCAGAAGATTGGCGACGCCGCCTTCTCTTCTCATGCCCCAGCCAATAAATTGGTTACCGAAGAAGCTATCCTAGAGGATTTCAAGAAACTATCTGATCCACTTCTCGAGGCCGTTGAGAGTGAACGGTACACCTTCGAATTTCATATCTTGGAAGATCCCACACTGAACGCTTTCGCCCTACCCGGTGGAAAAATGGCCATTCACACCGGACTAATCCTAAAAGCCGAAAGCGCAGAGGAAGTTCTTGGCGTAATGGCTCATGAAATGGCTCATGTCGAATTGCAACATTCAATGCGTAACCTCGTAGAGATGGTGGGACTATACGGGATAATCAGCGCTGTATTAGGTGACGTAAGTGGTATCGCCGCCATTTTAGTAAATAACGCGCCATATCTCATGCAAATGAAATTCTCGCGCGATCATGAACGAGAGGCCGATGCAATGGGTTTTCAATATCTGATGAAAGCCAACATTGACCCACGCGGCATGGTCGCTTTTTTCGAGACAATTCAAAAAGAGCACGACGAAGCGGGGGCTCCGGATATGGATGGTGCTCTGAGCATGCTTTCCACTCACCCAGCCACCAAGGAGCGAATCGCCAACCTGAACGCGCTCATTGAAAATGAAGCGGGTTCGGGCCCTTACCGGATAATTGACTTGGATTTCGAGGCGTTTCAGGAAAAACTCGAAGCTCTTTTAAACGAATAAACCATGCAATCCAAAATCGAAGGCGGCCCGGCATTCGCCTATATCAATATTGATCTGGATCCCGGTGAAACTGTGATCGGCGAGAGTGATGCCATGAGCAGCATGGCCGCTGACCTAGATATGGAAGCCAAATTCAATGGCGGATTTTTTGCGGGTCTAGCCAAGGCTTTTCTCGGCGGAGAATCATTGTTTGTTAATCACTTTACCAACAACACCTCGAGCACCCGACGTGTGACACTCGTGCAGAGCACCCCCGGAAATACACGGGCAGTGGAACTAAATGGGCAACAACTCTGCCTCCAGCCCGGTGCTTACATCGCCAGCACACCGGGAGTTCAACTCGGAGTCCAGTGGGCGGGCTTCAAGTCATGGTTTGCCCGCGAAGGACTGTTTAAACTGACAGTCACCGGAACCGGAACCGTTTGGTACGGAGCTTATGGAGGCCTGCTCGAAAAAGAAGTTCACGGGGAGTATATCGTGGATACCTCCCACTTGGTCGCTTACGAACCACAAATGAAGTTAAACATCCAACTGGCTGGAGGCCTCTTCAGCAGCTTATTCGGTGGGGAAGGCTTCGTCACTCGAGTCGAGGGCAAAGGAAAAATCGTAGTGCAAACGCGGAGCATGAGCGGTCTGGCCGACTGGATCAACCCCCGCCTCTGGTAAAACCATGCAAATTAACATCACTCATCGTCCTGGTAACTCTGCAGCAAAGGTCTCGCTGGAAGCCGGTGAATCCATCACCGCCGAAGGTGGTGCCATGATTGCCATGAGCGGCCATATGCAGGTGGAAACCACCACCCACAAAAAGGATCAGGGCTCTATCCTTGGAGCTCTAAAGAGGCTGGTTACCGGGGAATCCCTATTCCTGAATCATTTCACCCCGTCTGGAGGCCCCGGTGAAGTTTATTTCGGAACTGCTCTCTCCGGAGACATGATGGAATACAATCTGAATGGGCCGGGTATAATGGTTCAAGGTGGGTCTTACGTTGCTTCATCACCCTCAGTGGATATGGACATCCAGTGGCAAGGCTTTGGGAAAGCTCTGTTTTCCGGAGAAAGCATGTTTCTCATTCGGCTGTCAGGACAAGGCCCCGTTATCCTGAATTCTTTCGGGGCCGTCTATCCCATCCAAGTTAATGGAGAATATATCGTAGACACCGGCCACATTGTCGCCTTCGAAGAGACACTAAACTACGAGGTTTCCAAGGCCGGCAAGAGCTGGCTCTCCTCCATTCTTGGCGGAGAAGGATTAGTTTGTAAATTCCACGGGCAAGGCACTGTCTGGTGCCAAAGCCACAATGCCGGAAGCTTCGGTGCTTCCCTGGGCCCCAACCTAAAACCCCGTTAAGCCAAAGCCATGCAAATCACCATCAACCGCAACGGGGAGAACTATGGCCCCTATTCGCTTGAGCAAGTACGCGAAATGCTCGATTCAGGCCAGGCACAACCCACGGACATGGGCCATGTGGAGGGAGAATCCGAATGGGTTCCCTTGAGCGAACTATCAAAAAACTTGTCGGAAGCAGAGGAAAAGCCGCCCGTTATCGGTTCACAGGATAGCGATACCTATACCCCAACCGGTGAACACGAACATGAATTTCGTATCGAATGCAAACCGGACTTTAGTTATCTCACAGTACAAGTACCCGCCAATCAAACCCTCAAGGTTGAGGCATCAGCCATGGCCACCATGTCCACCAACATGGTGATGAAGACCAAAATGAAAGGTGGCCTCAGTCGATTCCTCGGCGGGGAAAGCCTGTTCATCAACGAGTTCTCTGCGCAAGGCGGCTCGGCAGAAATCGGCATCGCGCCCGGCAGCCCCGGCGATATGGATCACGTGCACCTCTCCGGTGCCGACGAGATTTTCCTCCAAAGCTCCGCCTACGTGGCCTCCGGCATGCAGGTCAATGTTGATTCCAAATGGCAGGGCTTCAAGGGCTTCTTTTCCGGCGAGGGCCTGTTCCTCCTCCGCTGCACCGGCCATGGCGACCTGTGGTTCAACACCTACGGTGCCATGATCGAAATACCCGTGGATGGCAATTACGTGGTCGACACCAGCCACGTCGTCGCCTTCACCGGCGGCCTGCAATACAACGTGGAATCCGTTGGCGGACTAAAGAGCCTGTTCCTCTCTGGGGAAGGCCTCGTCTGCCGCTTCGCAGGCCAAGGAAAAGTCTGGATACAAACCCGCCACCCTATGGCTTTTGCCAACTGGACCTACCCGTTCCGCCCTGAGAAGAACAATTAAGAATTCAAAAAACCTTGCCCGAGTTGAGCTGTCAAAGCCGTCGAAATCTCTGGAATCAATTTCACCAAGCGATATTCATAACTTGGTACGGAGGCTAGCCTCTATGGCAATTTGGTTTAGCAGAAATATTTTTGCGGCTACTTCAAACATTAACGCCAAGAGACTAGCCCGTATATAGGCTAGTCTCTTAATTCGTGTTTAATAACGACGGCGCTTAATAACCGTACTCTTAACTCGACCACTGGATTTCCCCGTATACCGGTGTGCGACATTGCCGCTAAAAATCCTACGTAATCCAATGGAAGGCAGAGTGGAACCTGCAATCATTTTGCGAGTACTAATTTGCGTCCCTTTTGGTGTCGTCGTGTTCTGACTAATTGCTTCAGGTGATTTGTCGACATACCGAATAAAACCCATATTCAGCTGCCTTCCTCCACGCAACATACGGCGAGCCGGATTAATATTGCCCGATAAGGTGGACACAGGAGAGTGAATCAGCGGCTTAAGGCCATCGGTTACCGTGGATCCAATCTGCAACTTTCTTCCCTGAATATTAAGCAGGCATTTGAACTGGCTCCC
>CAJWVY010000071.1 GCA_913048135.1 uncultured Verrucomicrobiales bacterium | reverse complement strand
TCAAAGAATTTAAGCCCCTCCCCCTCTCTGAGCTGGCGCTCTAAGGCCACTTTTTCTTCGTCGCTCAGATCCATCCAATAGTCTTCGAAGGCTTCATATGCCCGGTCAGCAGTTGCGCGGATTTCATCTTCACCACCGTCTGAAAGTGTGTTGCCGCAGCCGTGGCCGGCGCCGTCCGCCCACCCGAGGCCACCGAGGAGGAGGTGGAGCCCCCGAAGAAGGTGCAGGTGAACACCTCGCGCTGCTGGACGTGCAACCGGAAGATTGGCCTCGTCGGCTTCCAGTGCAAGTGCGAGTACTTCTTTTGCGCCGAGCACCGCTACTCGGACAAACACGAGTGCGCCTTCGACTACAAGGAGCAGGCGCGGCAGCTCCTCACCAAGGCCAACCCCGAGGCAACCCTCACCGCCGATCTCAAGGGCGCCAAGGAACTGCACCTCGTGGTGACCGATGGCGGCAACGGTTATGGCTGTGATTGGGCCGACTGGGTGGAGCCCAGGCTGATCGATGCGTCCGGCAATGAAACCAAGCTGACGGCCATCCGCTGGCAGCATGCCGCTTCCGGGTTTGGCAGTGTGCAGGTGAACAAGAATTGCGACGGCAAACCGCTGCGCGTGAACGGCAACCTGATGGAGTTCGGCATCGGCACGCACGCCAACTCGATCATCACCTATCGCCTGCCCAAGGAGCATCCGTATGTGAAGATTGTCACCGGCGTTGGGTTGGACAACGGCGGCACCGATCAGGGCGCCTGCGGCAATGTCTCCAGCGTGCAGTTCCACATCTTCACCCAGCAGCCGCGTTTTGTGGCCGTGGCGGCGGCGGGCGGTGGCAATGCCACGCCGGCCAGCCGGCAGCCCGAAGATGCCGTGGAGAATCTGGATGTGCATGAGGCCCTGCAGGCCGAGGTGTTTGCCGCCGAGCCGATGATGCTCAGCCCGTCAAATATCGACATCGATCACCGCGGGCGCGTGTGGGTGGCCGAGATCATCAATTACCGCGGCCACCGCAACAAACGGCAGGAAGGCGATCGGATTCTGATTCTGGAAGACACCAACGGCGATGGGAAGGCGGATACCAAGAAGGTCTTTTATCAGGGCCGCGACATTGATTCCCCGCACGGCGTCTGCGTGCTGGGCACGGTGGATGGCAAGAACACCAAGGTGATCATTGCCGCCGGCGACAAGGTGCAGATCTTCACTGACGTGGATGGCGACGACAAACCGGACAAGAAGGAGACGCTCTTCAGCGGCATCGCCGGCAGCCAGCACGACCACGGCATCCATGATTTCATGTTCGGTCCGGACGGCCGGTTGTATTTCAACTTCGGCAACTCCGGCCGCCAGCTCAAGGACAAGGACGGCAAACCGATCGTGGACTTGGCCGGCAACGAGGTGAACGATCGCCGCAACCCTTACCAGCAAGGCATGGTGTTCCGCTGTTACCTCGACGGCAGCGGACTGGAAACGCTCGGTTGGAACTTTCGCAACAACTGGATGGTGACCGTCGACAGCTTCGGCACCCTGTGGCAGAGCGACAACGACGATGACGGCAACCGTGCTGTGCGTATCAATTATGTGATGGAGTATGGGAACTACGGTTTTCGCAGCGAAATCACCGGCGGCGGCTGGCGCGACAAACGTACCAACATGGAGAAGACCATCCCCGAACGCCACTGGCACCTTAACGATCCCGGCGTGATCCCCAATCTCCTCCTCACCGGCGCCGGTTCGCCCACCGGCATTTGCATCTACGAAGGCACGCTCCTGCCCAAGGTGTTCCAGGGCCAAATGATCCATTGTGACGCCGGCCCCAGCATTGTGCGGGCTTATCCGGTGAAGCGCAGCGGCGCGGGGTATTCGGCGGAGATCGTGAACATTCTGGATGGCGCCCAAAAGGATCGCTGGTTCCGACCGTCTGATGTGCAGGTGGCGCCGGATGGATCCCTGATCGTGGCCGACTGGTACGACCCGGGCGTGGGCGGTCACCGCATGGGCGATCTCGATCGCGGCCGGTTGTTCCGCGTCACGCCCAAGGGTCACAAGGGGTACAAGCTGCCCAAGCTGGACTTTAATTCCATCGACGGCCTGATTGCGGCGATCCAAAACCCGAACAATTCCGTGAAGTACATCGCCTGGATGGGGCTGCACAAGCGCCAGAACGACGCCAAGCCCGCGCTCCTGAAACTGGCCCAGCATCAAAACCCCCGCATGCGCGCCCGCGCCCTGTGGCTGCTGTCGCAAATCAAGGACAATCAGGCGGCCACCGTAGCCTTGGCGACTAAGGACAAGGACGACAACATTCGCGGCATGGCCCTGCGTCTGGCGCGTCAGCACAAGCTTGACGTGCTGCCGCTCATCCGCGAATTCGCCGATGACGACAGCGCGCTGGTGCGCCGCGAATGCCTGATCGCCCTGCGTCATCATCAAAGCGACGAAGCCCCGGCCCTCTGGGCCAAGCTTGCCAATGCGCATGACGGTAAGGATCGTTGGTACCTCGAAGCGCTTGGCCTCGCCGCTGACAAGCAGGAGAACAAGTTCTTCGACGTTTGGGTGAAGGGTGCCAAGCTCAACACCGCGGCGGCGCGCGACATTATCTGGCGCAACCGCGGCACGCACGGTGCCAAATATCTGGCGGACATCATTCTCGACCGCAACACGGTGGAGGCGGAGAAACCCCGCTACCTGCGCGCGCTCGACTTCATTCCTAAGAGCAAAGAGAAGGATGAAGCCTTGGCGCGGATTGCGCTGGGCGCGTTCTAGCCCGCTCCTAATCTCGACCGGCCACACATCCGTGCTGGCCGGTTTTTTTGTGGGCCGATACAATACGGGCATGAAATGGATCGCGCTGTTTCTCGGGCTAACACTCCCACTGCCGGCGTCGGAGCCGTTGCCGCCTGAGAAAGTCAACACGCTGATCGAAGCGTTAGGCCGGTTGGATCCGGCACTCGTCAATGGGAACCCCGCCTTGAAGCAGAGGCTGAATCAAGTGCTCGATACGGTGCGGGGCGAGCCGCGTTTGGTGGGGTTGGTTAAAAAATTCAAGGTCACCGGCCGCGAGGCAGATCTGCTGGCGGTGGCGGCGCGGCATCCCAATGATCCCGCGGGTGTGGAGGCTCTGGGTATGGTGCTGGGCGGCGACGGGCTCAAGTCGGTTAATGCCCTACTCACCGGAAACGATGCTCAACAAGCGGCCGCCGTGGCGCGCGCACTGGGCAATAGCAACAATCAGAAAGTGCTTCCGCTGCTGACTCCGCTAGTGATCCATCCCAATGTGCACGCCAACGTGCGCAAGGAGGCCTTGAAAGGGCTGGCCAATTTTGAAACTGGTGCCCGGCAGATTTTGGCGTGGGCCAAGGAAGGGAAACTGCCGCAGAACGCGAAGTTCACCGCGGGTCTAGCCTTGAGCACGGTGCGTTGGACCGACATCAAGGCGGAGGCAGCCAAGGTGTTTCCCCGACCGCCGGGCGCCAACGCCAAGCCGTTGCCGCCGGTGGCGGAATTGGTTAAGCGCAAGGGCAACGTGGCGAATGGGGCCAAGGTGTTTCTGCGTGAGACGGCCGCTTGCGCACGCTGCCACAAGGTGGGGGCGATCGGGCAGGAGGTGGGTCCGGCACTCACGGAGATTGGCGATAAACTGCCCAAGGAAGAACTGTACGAGGCGATCATTGACCCGAGTGCAGGGATCTCCTTTGGCTACGAGGCGTGGCTGGTGACGATGAAGGACGGTAATGCCGCGTTCGGTATCATCCAAAGCGAGACGGATTCGGAGCTGGAGATGAAAGGCCCGACCGGCGCCGTGACGCGCCACGCGAAAGCGGGTATTAAGAGCCGGCAACAGCAACCCCTGTCGCTCATGCCGCCCGGTCTGCACCTCACGATCAAGGAAGAGGAATTGGTAGACCTAATCGAATATCTGGCGTCACTGAAGAAAAAGCCCTGACACTTTTCCGGGACTGATCAGCCAGGGGGCCAGTTCAGGCCGCGGCCACCGAGGATATGGCAGTGCAGGTGCGGTACACTCTCACCTCCGTCAGGGCCGTTATTGATCACCAGTCGAAAGCCGTTTTCCTTCAGACCAAGTTCACCGGCTACGTCCCGAGCTTTGAGTAGCAGATGCCCGAGAAGATCTTGATCCGAGTTCGCCGCCTCGGCGATGCGTGGGATGGATTGCTTGGGGATCACCAGCACATGCACGGGTGCCTGTGGGTTGATATCTTTGAAGGCAAGGACGCGGTCATCCTCGTACACAATGTCCGCGGGAATCTCGCGCGCGATGATTTTTTCGAACAGCGTCATCACACAATCATGAGTGTGAGCTTCGCTTCCTGCTGATGTTGCGCAACGATGTGGCGAAGGTAATCCACGATTTGATCGTTGAGCTTCTGTGATCGCGGCCCCCAATTTTTAGTGCCGGTGAGCTTGTGCACGGCATCGCGCAGGCCCTTCACTTTGAGGAGTTCGGGCTGCCCATGCAGGTCGGCATGGATTTGATCGCGCAGGGTGCAGAAGAACACCACCTCCAACCCTTCCCCCGCCTGATGGGCGAGGTGATGTAGATCGGTTTCAGCGGCCGAATGGTTGGCGATTTCATCCTCTTCACCGGCGGCCATGATCTTGTAGCCGAACCCGCGCAGGATGCGTTCCAGCGCCAGAGTGAATTCTGCCACAGTGATGGAGGCCCGTTCCTGGTCGACCTTGAAATGATACAGCACGGCCTCGGCGGCCTCGGTGATCAAGTGGGGTTCGATCTCCGTGACGGCGTCGCCCAGCAGTTCCACAGTCACATCGTGGGCTGAACAGGGGATGGCTTCGCCGTCTGAGGTTTCAAAAACCAGGCAATCGGTATGTAGCTGAATCATGCTTTGTCTCGAGTTTCTTCACTGCCTGGACGAAATCGTCCGCCTCCTCAAAGCGCCGGTAGACGCTCGCATATCGCACGTAGGCCACCTGATCGATCTCGCGCAGGCCGTTCATCACCGCCTCGCCTATCGACATGCCCGGGACCTCCTCTGCGTACTCCTCCGAGATCGTGTCGTAGATCCGTTGGGTCAGGTCCTCAATGGACTGTTGACTGATGGGGCGCTTTTGACAGGCCTTGGCTATGCCGGAGAACAGTTTCTCTCGAGAGAATTCCTCCCGGCGGCCGTCCCGTTTCACCACCATCAGCCGCTGGTGTTCTATCTGCTCGTAGGTTGTGAAACGATGTTGACATTCATTGCATTCACGGCGACGGCGAATAATGGCGCCTTCTTTCGATGAGCGCGAATCAATCACCTTGTCCTCAATACAGTCGCACTTCGGACAACGCATGTCGTTGTTTCAAACCTCCTTGGCAGAAAGCCACATGTAGTGGCTGTTGATTGTCTAACATCCATACACTGCACGGTCAAGATTGCACACGATGTCTCTTGTTAACACAACGGCTCATTCGCCTGAATAACCCCGCCCGCATTCGCCCATCGACAACGCGCAATGGGAACCGTAAACCACCTGCGTGACGGAGTGGCCGGTCATTCTATTGGTGGGTTTTGCGGTCGTGTTCATTGGCCTGAGCAAGGCCGGCTTTGGTGGCGGTCTGGGTATGCTCACCACGCCGTTGTGCGTCGTGGCATTTGGCATGGCCGGGCAGTCGCCACAGTTTGCCATCGGTTTTCTCCTGCCGCTCCTTTGCGCGGGCGATTCTTTTTCGCTCTACCACTACTGGCGCCAGTGGCGGTTGGAGAATTTAAAGTACCTGTTGCCCGGCGTGGTGCTGGGCGTGATCGTAGGTATCCAGTTGATGGACCGAATGGAGCCCAGCCACTTCAGCCTCATCATCGGCGTGTTGGCCGTGAGCTTTGTGGTGTTTCAGTTGGTGAAAGAAAAAGTTTTCAAAAACGAAACCCCCTTTGTGCCGGGATATGGCTCTGGCACTGCCGCGGGGATCGGGGCCGGTCTGACCAGTACCTTTGCGCATGGTGCCGGGCCGATGATCAATATTTTCATGATCCCCCAGCGATTATCCAAGGAGGTGTTTGTCTCCACGCGTGTGCTCATCTTTACGTGGATTAACTGGATCAAAATGCCCTTTTTCGTGGGCTGGGGCTTGGTGACGCTGGAATCCCTGAAGTGGAACGCCCTCTATTTACCGCTTGTGCCAGTGGGCGTGTGGCTGGGTGTATGGTTAAATAAAAAAATCCCTGAGGACAAATTCCGGACCCTCACTTACGCCCTCACACTGGTGGCCGGGCTGCACCTCATTCTCTCCAACTTATAGGATTAACGGATCAACGCATTGGGCACGGTGGTCCGGCGTTCGCGCGAAGGCATCACGCCCTGCACAGTGTGGCGTTTTCCGTTCGGCGTCAATTCCACCTCGACCGTGATCCGGCTGTTGCGCCGGTAGGGAATCGGCGGCAGATCGCGCGATTCGTAATTGCGATTGTTTTGCATCCAAAACGAGCGCGGGAGCATTCTAAATGGGTCAAAAAATCATGCACCTATTATGCTCGACAAAGAAAGAGCTTTTAACTATGTTGAATCCAGTTCTCACCGATGCAGCAACGATACGCGCTGCCCTCGCCTACTTGCGATAAGGTGATGAACGTCACCGCTTCCACCTAGCCCCTTCCACTTTATCCAACTTGGTGTACCAGTGTTATATGAACACGCGCCAATGTTCGTTGCGAACTCTGGCCAAATTTTTGGTCACAACCCGTGTAGAAAACTGTTTTTCACAGTTTAAGAGTTATTAAGGTGATTATGGATGAACCCGTTATTTCCCGATTCTAGCACTGTTAATGGGGGGTTGTTTCACAAGTTGTGCCTCGTTAACTAACTTATGTTTGTTACTTGGATAACGTGGCCTTTGTAGAAGGCGACTTTGTGCGATACTCAGATTCCTGATGCCAAGTAAACGTGTCCAGCCAGCCAGTGCTCATCCGCCCACGTGGGCGGCGCGTAGTATTCTGGCCCAATGGCGCGGTATTGATCTCACTGAGCAGGAAAAGGCCCGGCTCAATCACGCACGCACCACGGCGGATCTCATGCCAGCGGTGATGCAAAAGCTCGGGCTGAAGCAACGCCAAAGCGAGGCGGAGATCAGCAAGGTGTGGACGGAGTTGATCGACCCCACGGTCACCGAACACGCCACCCCGGTGGGCATCCGCAAGGGCACGTTGTTTGTGAATGTGGACAGCAACGTGTGGCTCAGCGAGATCGTGCGCTATCGGCGCCATGAAATTCTGAAGCGCCTCCAGCACGCGTTTGGCTCGGAAATGATCGCGCGAATTTCGTTCCGTGTCGGGTAGGGCGAGGCCTTAGTGCCCGCCCTGCTCTTCACTGATCAATGCGCCGTAGCCTTCCCGGAAGTTCGGGTATTTCAATTGCCAGTCGGTTGCCTTGAGTTTGGCATTGGACACACGTTTGTTGGTCACCGCTCGTTTGCGTTTTTGCACTTCGCCTTCTGGCGGCACTGTTTTGTCTAGCTCCTTAGCCAACCACTCAAAGAACGCGCGTTGGGTCAGTGGCTCATCATCGCTCGCATTATAAATGCCCGGAGGGATGTTCAATGCAGTAACCAGAGCGCTGACGACATCATCCCGGTGAATCATGTTGATCCAGCGCGAGCCGCCTTGGGTAATCACGGCTTCATCTTTTAGAAACTGACGGTAAAGGTAGCCGCGCTCCGGTCCGTATATGCCGGCCACTCGCAGGATGGTCGCCAGTTGGGGGCTCTCTTGAAATAAAGCTTCAGCCTGTAAAAGATTAATGGCGGTGCCGGTAGCGCCATCGTGGTTGGCTGTTTCGTCAACCCAGTTGCCATCAGTTTGCGGGTACACACTCGTGCTGCTGGTAAAAATTAATCGGGTTGCAGTATCTCCCAGCCAGTTTAGAAGATGGGCGGTGCCATCCACAAACACAGCTTGGTGCACCGAAGCATCTCCGCGTGAGGAAGATGGGGTGTAGTAAATGACATCAAAGTCTTGGGGGATGGCCTCAAAGCTACTGCGGTCCGTGACATCGAGCGCGTGCGGCGTAACGTCTGCGGCGGAAAACTCGCTGCGTCTTGTGCCGTGCACCTGGTGCCCCATACGCGCCAACGTTTGCGCCAAGGGCAGCCCGACGTAGCCACAACCGATTACGAGGATCCGCATATTAGATTGGTCGCAGCGCCGCTCGGGCGGGGGCCCCATCGCTGCCGATTAGTTTCATGGGTAAGCAAGCCAGTTCATAGTTCCCGGGCTCCACGGCGCTAAGGTTCAGGCCTTCGATGATCCATACCTCGGCTCCGAGCAATTCCACGTGTGTTTCTACGCCGTCTTTCTTAAAGCCGCCCACGCTGAGGTAGTCTACGCCGACCGTCTGCACGCCGGCGGCGGTGATATGCCTTGCGCCATCCTGTGCTATGTAAATGAAGTCCTCATCAAAATCATCGCTTTGCCAACTGCGCGTGGAGTTGCGTGTCTTGAACAGGATACGTTCGCCGCGTTGCAGGTTGTGCGGCTCGAGCTCGGCGGCGGTGATGGCGGTTTGGTCCTGAATTTCAATCACCCGACAGGGGCCGAGCACGGCATCCAGCGGTAGGGCTTCCATGGTGATGCCGCCATCGATGAAGTGCCGCGGGGAATCCATGTGCGTACCGGTATGCGCGCTGAGGCTCATGTGGGTGAGATTGCACGGACTGCCGTTGGCGTCGCCAATGGTCTTGTGCAGGCGCGATTGGAACCCGGGATCACCGGGCCAATGCACCATGCCGTTGCGAACAGGAATGCTGATGTCGATCCAGCTCATGCGGAGAAACTAAATCCTAAAACCAAAATCCAAAATCCTAAACTAATCGAGACCGCGGGCTTCAAGGTCGTCTTCGTCCATGCCGAAATAATGGCCGAGCTCGTGTAGGTAGGTGATGCGGATCTCTTCGCGATACGCCGCCTCATCGGTGCCGGCGAATTCCCAGAGGTTTTCGAGAAAGAGAATGATCTGAGTCGGCTGCGGATGGCTGCTCGGCCCGTCGGCCAACGATTCACCCAGAAACAAACCCAGCGTATCTGGCGCAATGCCGTCTGCCACAAAGCCGGTATTCGGGCTGGGCTCAAAGGTGACCGGTACAGAACGCGCGCCGGTCTGCAGGGCCTCCGGCAGTTCGCCCTGAGCGGTAGCCATTTCCTCATGTGCCACCATGAGCAGGTGATCGAACGAGCCGACCTGCATCATTTGCCCTTGGAAGATTCAGCCGGTTGGGCTGCCCGGGAGGCCTTGAACTGCGCCAGTACTTCGGGGTGTTGCTCGAAAAACACTGTGAGATCGGCCAATGTTTTAAGGGTGTCGGCACTGAGATGGTGTTCGATTCCCTCGATATCGCGTGCCTGCGTTTCGGCGTCCAACTCGAACAACGTAAAAAACCCGGCCAACACTTCATGCCGATCGCGGATTTGCTCCGCCACCGCCCGGCCGGCATCGGTCAACGTGAGCGCCCGGTATTTCTCGTAATGAAGATACCCCTCATCCGCCAGCTTCTGCACCATACTGGTGACACTCGGCTGCCCTACCCCAAGCGATTGGGCAATATCTGCCACATGCGCCGTGCCCTTGCTCTCCAGTAATTCATGAATGCGCTCGAGATAATCCTCGGCACTTTGACTCGGCTTGGAAGGCATATCCAGAGACTACAGATAAAACTTAGGTGCGCCAATAAATTATTGCCTAAATCTGAGCTCGTGAAGTGCCGTTTGAGCCTTGAATTACCGTTGTGAACGGCCCAAACAAAAAAAGTTCATGTTCAGCGGAAAAAAGGCTTGTGAAATAATTCACACACCCTAGTTTCAGGCGCGCTGAGTACCGCAATTGGCGGTGTTTTATGCATATTTTTGGGTAAAAATGGATTTTAAGCGAATACTGGCCGCCTTGTTCCTAATGCTGGCCGTGCCGTGTCTAATGGCTGAGGAGGCTTCAGGCACTTCCGCACCCACAGATCAGGCTGACAAGCCCGCTACCGAGACCGATGCGCACGGTGGTCATGGGGATGATCATCATGAAGGGGGGAGTCACGGATTGCCGCCTCATGCTCCGGTGATCTTTGGCCCGGAAGGCGTGGTGAAAGTAGGGCCATTGCAAATCACAAACTCGATGTTTGTCACGTGGGTGGTGGCTTTGGGAATTATCCTTGTGGTTCAAATTGCCATGCGGAATGTAGCACTTATTCCGGATGGTCTTCAGAACTTGGTCGAGTGCATTGTAGAAGGGTTGTATGATTTTTTTGAAAGTATCGTTGGCGATCACATGATTAATCGAACATTTTGGTTTTTGGCGACAGTGTTTGTATTCATTCTGACCGCGAATTGGTTCGGATTGGTTCCCGGGTTGGGCACCATTGGATGGGCGGAGCCGGGGCATCATAATGAACACATCACAGAGCCCTTGATGCGCGGAGTAAATGCCGACCTGAATATGACCCTCGGTATGGCGGCAATTTTTATGCTGCTCTGGGTGTATTGGAGCCTTACCGAACAGGGAATTGGGGGATTCTTGGGGCACATTTTTGCAGTGAAAGGGCACGGAGGCGGATTCTTGGGTGTGTTCCTAGTGTTGGTATTTGTTTTTGTTGGGCTCATTGAAGTGGTTTCAATCGGCGTTCGGCCTGTGGCCCTCACTTTTCGTCTTTATGGTAACGTATATGCCGGTGAGAATATTTTGGAATCTGTTATCATGTTGGGCAACCAAGTGCTGATGTATGTCGGAGGGGCACTTGCAGTGTTGCCCTTTTACTTTTTGGAAATTTTAGTAGGGCTAGTACAAGCCCTGGTTTTTGCGCTTTTGTGTGGTGTGTTTACCGCCTTAATGTGTGAGAAACACGAGGGGCACGCGCACTAGAAAATTTCGGAGTCGGACCATGGGCAAACCGTGGAGGCATCGGGAACAACTAAACTAATAACGAAAGTACAACAATGGAACTACTTGGAGCATTAAGCGGCAACCTGCACGTGGGTTTGGCCGCGATTGGATCTGCAATTGGTGTGGGCATCATCGGCATGAAAGCTGCCGAGGCAACCGGTCGCAATCCAGATGCCGCTGCTGCAATTCAGAAGCAGGCAATTATCTTCGCTGCGTTAGCTGAAGGTGTCGTGTTTATTGCGATCTTCCTCGGGAAGATGGCAGGTTAAACCCTTACACTGGGCGGAGGAAATTCCGCCCAGTGACTTGATTTTTAGACATGGAAAACTTGATCTTGATTGCGGCAAACACCGAAGGAGGCGAAGGACCGCTGGGCGAGATCGCCAAGACCTTTGGCGTCAACTGGCCGCTCTTCATCTCGCAGTGCATCGCCTTTCTCATCGTGGCGCTAGCGCTGAAGAAATTTGCCTACGGCCCGGTGCTGCAGATGCTGGAAGACCGGAAGCAGCGCATTGCCGAAAGCATGGAGAATGCGGAAAAGATCAAGACCGAGTTGGCAGAGGCACAGACTAAGAAGGATGAGATTCTGAGCCAAGCCAACGACGACGCCAAACAGTTGATCAAGGAAGCCCGCGAGGCTGCCTCCAAGGTGACTGAGACGGAGAACCAGAAGGCCATCAAGCAGGCCGAAGAGATTATTGCTAAGGCGCGCGAGGCCAGTGAGGCTGATCGCGATGCAATGATGGCTGAGCTCAAGGCCGAGATTGGCCGGTTGGTGGTGGAGACCACGGCCAAGGTCAGTGGCAAGGTGTTGAGCGATGAGGATCAGCAGCGTCTGATCGACGAGACCAATAAGGAATTGGCCGCTTAATTTTATGAAAGGCAGCAAGCAATCCCGTCGTGATGCCAAGCAGCTCTTCCGGGCTTGCCAAGTGGATGGCGCGCTGGACGAGGCGCGTGTGCGGCAGACGGTGGCTTTGTTGATTGAAAAGAAACCGCGCGGGTACTTCGGCACCTTGCAGGAGCTGCAGCGGTTGGTGAAGTTGGATGTAAGCAATCGCTCGGCCCGCGTGGAAAGTGCAGTGGCGTTGAGCGAGGCGCAGCAGCAGGAAGTGCGCGCCAGCCTCGGTCGCCTGAAGGGCGCCGACGTGGAAGTGGAATTTGCCGAGAACGCCGATCTGATCGGCGGCATGCGCGTGAAGCTCGGTGACGATGTGTATGACGGCAGTGTGAAGACGCGCTTGAGCCGGTTGGCCGAAAGTTTCTAACCCAATTTAAGAACGACAAATCATGAGCAACCTATTGCAGGACATTGAAGCCCAAATCGCTGGAGCCAAGACCGATGTGGCACGCGAAAACGTGGGTGTGGTGCGCGAGATCGGTGACGGTGTGGCCAAGATCGAAGGCCTGACCGGCGCGATGATGAACGAGATGCTGGATTTCGGCAACGGCGTGACCGGCTTGGCGTTGAACCTCGAAGAGACCGAGGTGGGCGCGGTGATCCTTGGTGATCACACGGGCATCGCCGAGGGCCAAGAGGTGCGCACGACCGGCAAGCTGTTGTCGGTGCCGGTGGGCAAATCGCTGCTCGGCCGCGTGGTTGACGCGCTGGGCCGACCGATTGATGACAAGGGTGATTTGGGGGCGGAGACGAATTATCCGGTGGAGAAAATCGCGCCCGGTATCGTGAGCCGCCAGTCGGTGGATCAGCCGCTGCAAACGGGCATCATGCCGGTGGACGCAATGATCCCGATTGGGCGCGGCCAGCGTGAGTTGATCATTGGCGACCGCCAAACCGGCAAGACGGCCGTGGCGATTGACGCGATCATCAATAACGCCCGCATCAACAAAGAGAACGAGGGCGTCGAAGGCTTCCGCCCCGTGTACAGCATTTACGTGGCCGTG
Organism: uncultured Verrucomicrobiales bacterium; assembly: GCA_913048135.1. GTDB lineage: Bacteria > Verrucomicrobiota > Verrucomicrobiia > Limisphaerales > UBA1100 > UBA1100. The sequence goes on along the minus strand of CAJWVY010000071.1, from coordinate 2,367 downwards.
GGCCAGAAGCGCGCGAATGTGGCTAAGGTGATTCAGGATCTGACGGACGCCGGTGCCTTGGAGCATACCATTGTGGTTGCCGCCACGGCGAGTGACTCGGCCACTAACCAATATCTCGCGCCGTTCTCCGGGGCGTCGATGGGCGAATGGTTCATGGACAACAACATGGACGCGCTGATCGTGTATGATGATTTGTCCAAGCACGCGGTGGCTTACCGGCAGGTGTCGTTGGTGCTGAAACGCCCGTCCGGTCGTGAGGCGTATCCGGGTGATGTATTTTACCTGCACAGCCGGTTGTTGGAACGCGCGGCCCGTCTGCGGGCGGATGCGGGCGGTGGTTCGCTGACGGCGTTGCCGATTATTGAGACGCAGGCCGGCGACGTGTCCGCGTACATTCCGACCAACGTGATTTCGATTACCGACGGCCAGATCTTTCTGGAGACGGATCTCTTTTATCAGGGCGTGCGTCCGGCGATTTCGGTGGGTCTCTCTGTGAGCCGCGTAGGTTCCGCCGCGCAGGTGAAGGCCATGAAACAGGTGGCCGGCACGGTGAAGCTGGAGCTGGCGCAGTTCCGGGAACTGGCCGCCTTCGCTCAGTTTGGCAGCGACCTGGATGACGCCACCAAAGCTAAGCTCGAGCGCGGTAAACGAATTGTGGAAGTGTTCAAGCAACCGCAGTTCAAGCCGGTGAGCGTGCCGATGCAGGTGGTGACGCTATGGGCCGTGCAGAACGGTTACTTTGACGATGTGGATGTGGACGACTTGAAAGCCACTCAGGAGGCGATCGGCGAATACATGACTGATCGCAAGGCGGAGATCATTAAGAAGATTTCGGATTCCGGCAAACTGGATGACGCGCTTGAGGCGGAACTCAAGGGTGCGTTGGACGAGTACAAGGCCGCGAACAAGTAAGACTTAAATGCCCAGCCCCCGCGACATTCGACGGCGAATCAAGTCCGTCAAGAACACCGCCCAGATCACCAAGGCGATGGAGAAGGTAGCGCAGGCCAAAATGGCCAAGGCGCAACAGGCCGCATTGAACGGTCGGCCTTATGCCGAGGTGATGAACCGGGTGTTGTCTGAGGTGGTGACGCATGCGGGCGAATTCGAGCATCCCTACATGGTCCAGCGCGACGGCGATCGTCGGGCGCTGATTTTGGTGACAACAGACAAGGGCCTGTGCGGTGCGCTGAACACCAATCTGCTTCGCATGGTGAGCGATGAATTTGTAACCGACGACACGAAGATCGTGTCCGCCGGCCGCAAGGGCGCGCAACATGCGATCCGATCCGGTTGGGATTTGGCCGCGGAATTTTCCTTCGGCGATCCACCCGCCTTCGCTGAGGCGCGCGCGATCACCAAACTGGCGGTGGATTTGTTTGAGAGCGGCGAGGTGGATCAGGTGGACATTGCCTTCACCAATTTCGTGAATACCATCACGCAAAACCCGGAAGTGCACCAACTGCTGCCGATCGCCGAGATCGAAGGCGTGCAGGCCGGTGTGGAGGGCGAGGAAACTTCCACGGCGTTGGCTGGTGGGGCGACTGAGTTTGAGTTTGAGCCCAACGCGGGCGACGTGCTGGGGCAATTGCTGCCGCACTATATTAATTTCAAGGTGCACCAGATTCTGTTGGAAAGCCGCGCGAGTGAACACAGCGCGCGCATGGTGGCGATGAAGAACGCCACGGATAACGCCAACCAACTGATTAAGGATCTGACCCTCGAATACAACAAACTGCGCCAGGCGGCGATTACCAATGAACTGTTGGAGATCACTACCGCTCAGATGGCCCTGGGCAATTAACCGATAACAACGAATTTTTAAGACGACGATTTTACGACCATGAACAAAGGCAAGATTGTACAGATCATTGGCCCCGTGGTGGACGCGGAGTTCACCGAGCAGTTGCCCGCCATCTACAACGCACTCACCGTGGAGTACGAATTGGAGGGCGAGTCCGCCAAGCTGACGCTCGAGGTGCAGCAGCACCTGGGCGACAACTGGGTGCGTGCCGTGGCCATGAGCTCCACCGAGGGTTTGAAGCGCGGCATGGATATCGCTGATAACGGTAAGCCGATCAGCATGCCCGTGGGTGAAGGCGTGATGGGCCGCGTGTTTAACGTGACCGGCGATGCCGTTGACGAACAGGGCCCCGTGCAGCCGGATAAAGACGCCGACGGCAACGACATTTACAACCCCATCCACCGCTTGGCCCCGGAGCTAAAGGATCAGTCCACCACACCGCAGGTGCTCAGCACTGGTATCAAGGTGATCGACCTCATATGCCCGTTTCTGAAGGGCGGTAAGGTTGGCGCGTTTGGTGGCGCGGGTGTGGGCAAGACCGTGGTGATCATGGAGCTGATCAA
>CAJWVY010000070.1 GCA_913048135.1 uncultured Verrucomicrobiales bacterium | reverse complement strand
TAACTTACACCTGAAGCCACCCGCTCATTTTGAGGGAATTCACGTCCCATTAGCATGACTAAGAAGACGATTGCTGGCCCCGCGATTAGGTACACCAATATACGCCAATCCTCAGCAGCCTGCGTACCTAAGGCAATCGTTAATAAGCCACCAATCACCAGGCCACCGGGCCAACCTGCGTGCAAAATATTGAGCCACTTGGTTTTTTCCTTTTTATACATCGTGGCAACAACCGGATTGATAAAGGCTTCAACAGTACCATTTCCTAACCCGAGAATAATTGAACCTGTTTTTAGCGTCCCAAATGCACTCTTTTGAGCCGCAATCAATTCATCTCCGCTTAACCCCTGCACCATTCCATAAGCTTTAAGTGCAAAAATGGAGTAAATTACATAACAAACAAAACTGAAGATCATGGCGACTTTATATCCTATCCGATCGATGATCAGACTGAAGATAATGATGCTTATTGCAAACGGCCAAATACCTGCCCCGAAAAGTTCACCGGCCTGCACTGAATCAAACCCGAAATCCTTCGGCCAAAAATCTGGAGTATTAACGAGAAACGCCCGCGTGATAAACGCAAACGCGGTGGTAATTAGCGCGATAAAACAACCCCAGAACAGGATTGGATCGCCTTCTTTATTGTTGGTACTAGTGCTCATTGGCCAGTGAATATAGATTTACCGTATTGGTCTTTGCATTGGGAACAACGCCGTTTCTAAGTTTAACGGCAACTGCACACCCTCCTTGAGACGGTGGCATTAATTTAATTCATCGTGAATGTCAATGCTATTCGCTGCTTAAATAGGCCTTATCAAAGGACTTATTTTACATTTTTCGAACGCGTTGCAGCTGATCGTCAATTACTTGAGTAGTCGATTCGCAGTATACCAAGCCACTCGGTTAACGATGTCTGCACCGGCATATGATCGCAGTTTATCACTAAGGTTGAATTGATAAACTTTCTCCGCATTCAACGGAAGCGTGAGATGCGCCACCTTCCGGTCCTTGGAAAGTTTCACTGAAGTGGGCACGAGTTTCTTTTGCTGACTCTTAGGTGAGCCGTACTGAGGCCGGTACTGGTACTCGTACTCCAACAGATTATAATTGGCCGGGTCGGCGCCGGTCTCGGCATCCACAGGCAATGTGAAGTGCACATCAAAACCGGTCTTGGTGAGACTGATATGATGAATGGCCATGGGCGTGGTGCTGCCATCCCAACGAACACGCTCGAGGCCAAACTGCTTGCCTCCCACCGAACCCCAGCCGCGGCCGGTTTGGCCGACCCAGAAACTGCCGTCCGGACCGAACACACCGCGAATGCAGCCGGTTTGCAGAGGCGAAATAAAGTTCACCACCATACCTTGAAATTCGCCGTCCACTTTCTCCAAATGAATGCGCATGAGGTTAGAACGGGTTTGGTCGCCCAAAATGATCTGACCGGCGAAGGGCCCGAACTTGCCCTGCGTGGTATCGAACACCGGTTCCCCGGGGGAATTGGCCAGCTCGCCATGCGGGATGAACACCGACGGCCGCGTGCGCAGTTTGCGGTATTCTTCGATGGAGATTTTGTTCAGGTCTTTGCCGATGTATTTCGGGTGATCGTAGTACGAGGAAGGATGACCATGGAACCGGTCTTTCACCACGTGATGCAGAGTGGAGGTCTCATTCCAGTCGCCCTGGTTATCCGTGTAAAAGATGTCGTCCTGCCCATTGATACCAATACCGGCAGGCGAACGCATGCCCATGGAGTATGGCACGAACTTGCCCTGCGGCGTGATCTGGAACGACCAGCCGCGGTACTTGGCCGCGCGCCCCATCTTGGAATCGTGCACGCGCGCCTTGTCCCACTTGTCGCTGCCAGCCCAACCCGGCCAACTGAGGGAGGTGTTCAATGTGCCGTAGAAGTTGCCCTTGGAATCGCGCACCGGACCGAAGGTGTACTCATGATAATTATCGGTGAGCCCCCAGCCGGCATTGACGGTCTGGTACAAATCGGCTTTGCCGTCCTTGTTAGTGTCCACCAGGCGCGTTAACTCGGGACGTTGCATCACGTAGACGTCGCCCTTTTTCCGGTCGATCCACAGACCCAAACTTTCGTGCAGGCCGTCGGCGTACAGTTCCCATTGACCGTCCTGTGTGTTGAATTTCCACACCTCCCCTTCGCGGGTGCAGATCAACAGGATGTTGTTATCCATGAATGCCATACCGCCAACGCCCAAGGTGATTTCCTTAGGAATGTTGACGGTCTCCACAATGTACCCGGCGGGCAGATTGCGGGGTTGGGCGGTCGCAACCATTGCGAGGGCCAGTGTGGCAAAGAGAATTTGAATCGGTTTCATGCTAGTTCTTTGGCAACAGGGTTACGGTAAATTCGCCGGCTTCCTTAGCGGACAAGGTCAGCGCGGTTTTGTCGGCATTCCATTTTCCGGCACTGGCTTCCGCCAGCACCTGTTCGGGGTTCAGCTTAAACGTCACCGTGCCTTTGGCCCCGGCCACCTTGAAGGTGTATTGCAGGCCGCGCTTCAGAATGCCGCCCGCCAGTCCAGCGTGCAGCGTGATCAACTGGCTCACGCGGGCATTGCCCACACGGTAGAACAATTCTGGTGTCCCCAACCGGCTGTAGCCTTCAAAGACCGGCTTGCCATCGCCCACCTGCAACGCGCCCTGCGCGCCGACCTCAAAGCGTTGGCCGAGAATCTTGCAGTGCCGACCGCCACGGCCCTTGCGGTCCGGGCCCACATCGAGAAACGCGCCGGTCCAGCCGTACTGCACGGCACAGGTTTCCGCATCGAACAGGTAATTCACCCCGCCCGGCAATCCCACGCAGATGGAACGTGCCGGTGAGTTTTGGACAAAGGCCCGCTGCAACAACGGCTTGTTGGTCACCAGCAACGGCCATTGCGCCCGGACCTGTGGGCGCGCCTTGTTCAGGCGATCCAACGCGCCTTTGGGATTCTTCGAAACGGCCAGCGTGCCGACCATGGTAAAGGCGTGCCCGGGCAGCGTGCAGACATAGGGGTAATCGCCCTCCTCTTTCGGCGCCACGAAATACACCTCAACCGTATTGCCAGGCATGGCGATCTGGCTACTGGCCACGATGGCCGGATCGTCCGGCACAAAATGTTTTACCATGCTTTGTGCCCCGAGCTGCAAGGCCTTGCCGGATACCCGGTCGCGTTCGCCCGTACCGCCCTTCACAAGCACCCAGTTATGTAGCATCTCACAGGTGTTCTTAAGCGTGATTTTCACCTTGGCACCGGGCGCGACTGCGAGAGCTTCCTGATCGAAGCGCATCTGACCGTGTTTGGTGCCGAGGGTGATTTCCGTGTCCGGCGTCCCAAAGCCCGCCGGCGGTTTCGCCACTACCAAACCGGCAGTGAACAGCAGTGAGAAAAGAAATGCGGATCTCATAAATTGTTTGTGAGGACCCGATTCAACCGCCAAGCGGCTCGGCACGCAAAGGTTTTCAGCAAAAACTTGAGGCCGACCATGTCCGCCGATTTACGGAACGGTGTTTTGGGTGCCCTGCAGCTCGTTAAGCGCGCGATTGGCCACGCGTACGATGTATTTGTTCGGCTGTTTCACGAGAGCCTGTTTCAGGGCGGGAATGGCCGGGCGCGCCTGCTCGTCCATTTCATCCAGCACAATCGCCGCCGCCAACCGGCCCCACTGATGTTCGCTCTTCAGCTCCGCCTCCAAGGTCGGCAACGCCTGTCCGGGAAAGCCCAGTTTGCCCAAGGCCCGCGCCGCGGCAATGCGCACGCTCGGCGAGGAATCTTTGAGCGCCTCAATCATCTTCGGCTTAGCGTGAGCGACCGGCTTGCCGATGTTGCCCACGCCGGTGGCACCCCAGTAGCGCACGGCCGCATCAGGATGGCGCATGGCCTGCAGCAGCTCCGGCATAGCGTAGACGCCGGACGACGCCAGCGCCGCCACGCGCCCAAGCTCGGCGTTCAATTTGTTTTTGCCCTGCAAAATTTGGTAGCGCGCCCCAATGGTTTTTTCACGAATCTCAATCTCGGCTTCCGGCAGAAGCCCCAGATCGCCGGTGTCTCGCACCCATTGCAGATGAACCTCACGCATTCGCTTCAACCGCGCAGCGTGTTCCGGTTGACCGGCGAGGTTTCGAATCTCATGCGGATCCGCCTGCAGGTCATACAATTCCTCCGCCGGTTTGGCCGGCGCCATAAACAACGCAGCAGCAGCGGGCATTTTACCGGCGGCCTGAACGCGCCGGATCTCCTTCATGGTGGCGCCCTTCTCCGGCGTGTTCATGTATTGGTAATACGTCTTCAACGGTTCGTAGTTGCGGATGTACCGATAGCGCGGCCCGCGCACACTGCGGATGATATCGTACCGCTCATCCATCCGATCGCGCGCGCCAAACACAAATTCGCGCGGGGCATCATGAATGAACGACCGGCCCTGCACATGCTTGGGCAACGGCAGTCCGGCCAGCTTCAGCACGGTCGGGCCGAAATCAATGGAACTCACCATCCGCCCGCTGACCGCCGGTTTGCCGTCGGGCACCCGCACGATCAACGGCACGCGCGTACCGGAATCATACAGCCAACGCTTGGCCCTCGGCAGCCCCACGCCGTGGTCGCTCCAGAAAAAGATGATCGTGTTGTCGTACACGCCGTCCTCTTTCAATTGGGCAATCAATCGGCCGGCCCAGGCGTCCATCGCGGTGATCAACTCGTAGTTCCGTTTCCAATCCTCGCGCACCACGGGGGTATCCGGATAATACGGCGGCAACGGAAGTTTCCCGGCGGCCTGCCGGTGTTTCTCGGGCAGCGCTTGAGTCACCGCTTTGTATTTTCCTTCGCTGGCAATCCCGCTTTCGTGGCAACCGGTGAAGTTGAAAACCGCAAAAAACGGCTGACCCTTTTTGCGACCGCGCCAATGGGCTTTTCCGTTGGACTGATCCCAAGTGTCTTTGGGCGCGCTGAACTGATAATCCGTTTTGGAATTGTTCGTGCAATAATAGCCCGCCTCGCGCAGGTATTGCGTGAACGGCCGAATCTTCTCCGGCAACTGCGCCCGGCAACGCATGTGGTGCGTACCCAGCGTGGTTTGGTACATGCCGGTGATGATTCCCGATCGACACGGTGCGCACACGCCCGCCGTGGTAAACGCATGGGTGTACCGCGTCCCTTCCTTGGCCAGCTGATCCAGATGCGGCGTAATCGCATGCGGATCACCGTAGCATCCCAGATGTGGACTGATATCCTCCGCCGATAGCCAAAGAATGTTGGGCCGATCCGCAGCCTGCAACAGGCCCGCGGCGAACAGGAGGATCGCGAAAAGCGGTTTCATAAGTTTACCAATCATCCGTGCGGAACGGTGTGGCGGGGAGGTTGTGTTGGTTGACGAGATTGACCACGGGATTATCCGCCCAGCCGTAGCGTAGGGCGGCGGGCTTGGCGACGGCTTTGCTGGTGACTTCCACGAGGCCATCCTCCGTCACCACGGCCGTGGCCGGATGAAAAACCTTGTCGGCGCCAGCCAACACAAAACCGGTGACCGCATCACCGGCCTTGGCTTTCAGCCCGGCCGCGTACCGGAACTGCACACGCACGGTGGCACCTTCGATCTTGTGACTCGCGTACATCGGCCCGGTGGCAGGCACGTCCTCCTGATTGTAAAACTCAGCCAACGCCCAATTGGCCAACCGCCGGCCGACGTCCTGCTTGTTCTTTGGATGAATATCTTTAGCTTCGCCGATATCGATGGTGGTGGCCATGCCGGTATTGGGCAGCGCGAGGGTCTTAGCCATGCTTTCGCGCGTGTGCGCCCAAACACTCGGCGCGTTCGGGTCGGGATTCACCGCCTTGAAATTGGGCAGCTGCGCCCAGAGAAACGGGAAGTCGCCCTGGCCCCAACGCCGCCGCCAGTCATTGATCATCATGGGCAGTTGAATCGAGTAGGCCTTGGCAAAGCTGATCTGGCGCGAGTTGCGTTCGCCCTGATACCAGATTGCGCCGCGGATGCCGTAGGGAATGTGCGGGTTCACCATGCCGTTGAAAAGGTTGCCCGGCTTGTTTTGATTGGCCTTGGGTTTGTCCTTCCACGGCTGATGCACCATGAGAAGGCGCTTGTCGTTTTGCTGCGCCTCCCAGCTCGTCCACGCTTCGATCGAGGTGCCACCCCAGGAGGAATGGATAATGCCCACCGGCACCTTCAACTGCTCATGCAGCGCGCGCGCAAAGAAATACGCCGTACCGGAAAAGTTCCCGACTGTTTCCGGCGAACAAATCCACCACTTGCCGGTGCACTCTGTCTGCGGCTGAAGCTGCGGCGAGCGGCCGGTGATAAACATGCGGATGTGCGGAAATTTGGCCGCGGCCTGTTCCTTCTCAAAATCGCGACAGCGCGAAACTGTCATGGCCATGTTCGATTGGCCGGAGGCAAACCACACCTCGCCCACCAGCACGCCCTTGACCAAGAGAATATTTTCGCCGGTCACCTTCAGTCCACCGGTCACGGTGGTGTCATTGATGGCATCCAACCGCACACGCCAGCGGCCGTCTTCACCGGCAACGGTGCGCTTGGTTTGACCGGCAAATTCCACGGTCACCTTTTCGCCCGGCTTGGCCGTGCCCCACACCGGTGCCACGGCGCCTCGCTGCAGCACCATGTAATCCGAAAACGCCGGTGCCAGCGTCACCTCCGCCTGCGCCGTCCACGCGCACAGACCCAATAAACCAATCCACTTTTTCATGTTATTTCCCAAACTTCCATTCCGGCCCCTCGGCCTGCACTTCGCGATATTTCTTCACCAACTGCGCGCTCAATTCCTTCAAGCGCGCCGGCTCTGTCTCGGCGAGATTCTTTTTCTGATCGCGGTCGCGTTTCAAATTGTAGAGCTCAAAATGGTTTAGCTCCATGGTCTTCACCAATTTCTGGTCCGATTCGCGGAAGAACCCGCCGCCGCGTTGATCTGTCTGCCCCCAGCTACCGAGCACCATCCAGTCCCCCGCGCGCATCGCTGCCTTGGGCGCCCCGAGCGCGTTGTAGTAATGCCAGTACAGGGGCGTCACGCGGCGAATCGGTTTGCCCGTGAACACCTCCACAAAACTCGTACCATCAATGGCTCGATCCGGCTTGCGCTCAATGCCCGCCAGCGCCGTGAGCGTGGGCAGTACATCCAGACCGCACACCGGCTCATCGCTTTCGCTACCGGGCTGAATGCGACCGGGAAACCGCAGGATCCCCGGCACCCGAATGCCCCCTTCGTACAGCCACAACTTCATGCCACGCAACGGCCCCGGACTGCCGAACGACCGCGCCGCGCCGCCGTAACGCCGCAGGGTTTCCGGGCCGTTGTCCGAGGTGAAAAATACCAGCGTGTTATCCGCCAGCTTCAGCTCGTCCAGAGCCGCCATCAGTTTACCGACAGCGGCGTCCATGTTTTCCACATTGGCAAAATACTCCGCCTCCAGTTTGTTCCGGGCCACCTCCGAATAGCCCGCAGTCATCTTGTCGGGCGACGCCACCGGCTCGTGCGGCTCATGAAAACAGGTGAAGAGAAAAAACGGCTTCTGCTTATCGCGCCCGTTGCGCAGCCAGTCCACGCCTTCATCGACCACCAACTGGCAGGCGTAGCCTTCCATTGGCCCCACCGATTTGCCGTTGCGCACAAAGTTACGCGGATTCTTGTGCGACGGCGCCGCGTTGTTTTGCGTAGCGAACCAGTGGTTAAACCCGTGATCGCCCGGCTGCGGTTGGGCGGGCGAATTAAACTTCCCATTGCAATGCCACTTACCGACATGCGCGGTGTCGTAGCCTGAATTATTGAGCATCGCGGCAACTGTGACCTCATCCTTGCGCAGATGCATCACGTGGTTTCCGGGAATCCAGTTGTAGACGCCAGACCGGTTCGGCGTACGACCGGTTAGCATCCCCGCTCGCGAAGGCGAACACACCGGTGCGGCCGCATAACAACTGGTCAACCGCATGCCCTGTGTCGCTAGCTTGTCGAGATGTGGCGTCTTGATGTGCGGATGGCCGTAACAAGCCAGATCGCCATAACCCAAGTCATCGCAAAGGATCACCACAAAATTGGGCCGGTCTTTTTTGGATTCTTTGGCCGACAGAACAGCCGGCAACGCAAACGCCATCAACAGGCAAAGCAAACGGTGCATGGGCCAAGAATGCGGCAAGGTCTTCAAAAGGCAAGATCAGTTACCACAACCGAATGCATCCCGTGCTGCCGGCGAGGCACCGGCAGCACACTGGAGCCGCATCCGGGAAGTCGTTTTGATTTACACATCGCATACCATTGCCGCGTGCCGCAGCGCGGCCACAGGATCGTCCCAGGTGGGAATGAATTCCTGTGCCACAAACAGATCATAGCCGGTCGCCACAATCGCCCGCATCACGGCGGGATAATTAATCTCCTGAGTATCGTCCAACTCCGCCCGCCCCGGATTACCCGCAGTGTGGTAATGCCCGATCACATCCTTGTACTGGCGGATGCGGCGGATCACATCGCCGTTCATAATCTGCACATGATATACATCAAAGAGCAGTTTCATGTTCGGCGAATCCACCTGACGAATCAGCTCTACGCAGTGGTCCACATCTTCACCGAAATATCCGGGGTGCCCTTTCATCGGATGACTGTCATCACGCGTGTTAAGATGTTCGAGCACGAGATTGATTTTCTTTTTCTCCGCATACGGCATCACCGCCTTCCAAGCCTCCACACAATTACGCGCGCCGGCGGCATCGGTGAGCCCTTTCTCGCGCATGCCCGTGAAAGTGATCACGCTCTTGGTGCCGATCTCCGCGGCCAGATCAATGCCGAGCTTCAGTTTCTCCACCACGAACGCCTTGTTATCCGCCACGCATGGCCCCTTCTTGAAGCCGTGCCCGCCGCTCACCAGTGAAATCTTCAGCCCCAGCTTCCGTACTGCCGGATAATCCTTGGCCGAAATCCCCTCAATCGCCTCGATCCCAATGGCTCGACAATGCTTGGCCAATTCCAGCGCTGGCATCGGCTTAAAGCACCAGCCCATCACCGATTGGCGAATGCGACCCTTGGTAATCTTAAAATCCGACTTCAGCCCCGCTCGCGGCACTTGGGCGGAAACTGTTGTGGGAGTGGCTGTTGAAGCAATGCCCAAGGCACCGGCCTTGAGGGCATCTCGTCGGGTCAAATTCATGCGTTCATTGTGGGTTTTCCACCGGCGAGAGCAAGTCCAACCGGTTTCCTCTTGAAAGATTTGAATATCGCCGCACTCTTGGCACGTCGGATACGAAATTCCAACTAAGAAACTAATGAAGAAAGTAATGATGATTCTGGCTGCGGGGACGATGCTCACCGCGGGTGTAGGCTGCCAAACCAACACCGGCAAAGGCGCCGGCATTGGAGCCGCTGTAGGCGGCATTCTGGGCGGCGTGATCGGCCATCAATCCGGGCGTGGACTAGAAGGCGCCGCCGTGGGCGCCGCTGCCGGCGGGGCCGTCGGGGCTGCTGCAGGCGCTGCCAAGGACAAGAAGGAAAACGCCAACCCTTAATACTCAATTCCAAAAAACACAAGCCGCCCGTGGGCGGCTTTTTTTGTATTCGATGAGGTGTTCTGTTTTTTCACTTGGAATTCAAACGTGGTCTTCACCTTACCACCCAGACCGACACTTTACTCGCAGATAAAATTTTTCGCGTATCGGAGTCTTTCTACTGAAACGTATATCGCCCTTTTTGCTTTAAAGGCGCCAACTCCACGCCATAACAAACTCTCCGTCTACTTTATCAACTGCAGCTTCACCGTATCCACCTTGCCGGCAAATTTCTTATCCGCCGGATAACGCCCCACGGCGCCATTACGATCTTCGCCAACTTCCAATCCATCGAGCGGCATGTCGCGCATGGTCCCGGGGGTTTTGCCTTGGGCCACCATGGCGCCGTCAATCTTCAGGGTCACCTTGCCGTCCTTTGCCAGTTCCGCAACCACCACGGCGGCACTCTTGGGAAACGGTTTTTCGTCTGCAACCATCGTCAATTTGCCGTCGTGGCGGGTGACGAAGCGGAGGGTGCCTTCCCAGATGTGGAGTGACCAGCCGTGGTTAGTGCCGCCTTGCGCGACAATCACGCCGTCTTTTCCGCCGGCCGCCACGCGGGCTTCCACAGTGAACCCTTTGCCGCGCACCATGGGTGCCTGGGTTTGCGGCAAATGATCGCCCTGTTTGAGCGTGAATTTTTGCTTCTTGGAAAACCCCGCATTCCTTCCTTTGCCGCCCCAAGGCCAAGGCTTGGCGAGGGCTTTCTCGGCCCACGCCTCCCAGCGCTCGGCCATGTCGGCAAGACGTTTTGGCTCTGCCTCAGAAAGATTGTTCAGCTCAGTGCGATCCGCATCAATGTCGTACAATTCCCAAGGGCCATTAGCGCCCTTGGCAACGAGCTTCCATTTGCCCTCGCGCATGGCGCGGTTGCCTTCATGCTCCCAATAGATCGGCTCTTCACGACCAATGTTCTTGCCGTTAAAGGCCGGCGCAAGCGAGGTGCCCTGTAAGGGCACGATCGCGGTCTCGCCCACCTTGGCCGGATATTGGGCGCCGCCGAGATCGATACAGGTGGCCATAAGATCAATGAGATGGCCGGGCTGGCTTTCAAGTTTTCCATTACGCTCTGAGTCAATGCCCTTGGGCCAATGGGCGATGAGAGGGGAACTGATGCCGCCTTCGTGCACCCAGTGTTTGTATTCGCGGAAGGGCGTGTTGCTGGCATTGGCCCAGGCCAAGCCGTAACCGTGGTAGGTATCGGCGCCGCCGGTCATCACCTCGGTGCCCTGCTTCACCACGCGGCCATCGCGGGTGCGGCGCGGGATCATGTCGAATTGCAGATCACCCTTACCCATAGGTTTGAGCTGTTCGGGGTCCTGATCGCGGTACTGAATACCATTGCGCCTGCCCATGCCTTCGGCACAGCCGCCATTGTCGGCAAGAAACAGAATCAGCGTGTTATCGTATTGACCGGTGGTCTTTAGGGCATCTACCACGCGGCCCATGCCTGCATCCATATTGGTTACCATAGCAGCGTAAGTCTCCATGAGGCGTAGTTCCCATGCCTTATTCTTGGCGTCGCCCCATGAGGTCGCCTTGCCATCGCGCGGGGAGTTTTTCCATTTCGGATCAATCAACCCCATCTTCAGCTGGCGCGCATAACGCGCCTTGCGCACGGCGTCCCAGCCCTTGTCGTAAAAGCCCTTGTAGGCGGCGATCTCTTTTTCGGTGGCATGCATCGGCCAATGCGGCGCGGTATAGGCCACGTACAGGAAGAACGGTTGATCGCCCTTGTGTTCCTCGATGTAACGCACGGCGTGGTCGCTGATGGCGTCGGTGTAATAATACTCGTCGGTCTGGTATCCCTTATCGGTGAGGGGCGATACTTGGGTGTTCTCGCGCGTGAGCGAGTTGGGATCAAAGAAACTGCCGGCACCGTGGATGGTGCCGTAGAAACGGTCGAACCCGCGTTGGCGTGGCCAGTTGTACTTCGGCCCCTCCGGTTTTACATGCGGCGTGACGTGCCATTTCCCAGACATGTAGGTGGCGTATCCTGCGGTCTTCATTACTTCCGCAATGGTGCGGACATTCTTACCGAGATCCCCCTTGAAGCCGGGCAAGTTTTGATTACTCATCATCCAGCCAATGCCCGCCTGATGCGCGTACACGCCAGTGAGTAGCGTAGCCCGCGTCGGGCAGCACCGGCCGGTATTGTAAAACTGCGTGAACCGCACGCCCTTGTCGGCCAAGGCATCCAGTCGCGGGGTTCGAATCTCGCCGCCGTAACAGCCGATATCGCTCCAGCCCATGTCATCAGCCATGGCGATAATGATGTTCGGCCGCGGAGCTTTGGCGGCTTGAGCCACCGATGCCAGTAGGCACAGACCTGTTAGGAAGAATACAATGCGCTTCACCCGCTCACTCTGCCTAAGGCCGGGCTGGGTTTCAAGCTGCATTGAACTGGCCAAGCCGACATCGGTAATTTAGATTTCCCCAACCATGAAGGTGCGCATTGAATATTGTGCGGCTTGAAACTATGAGCCGCAGGCCGTCAGTTTGGCGGGCCGGTTATTAAAGCTGAAGCAACGCATCTCGTCTTTGGAATTGGTTCCCAGTTCCGGCGCGATGTTTGAAGTCACTGCGAATGACAAGCTACTGCATTCCAAGCAGGCGACGGGTGAATTCCCCGAGGCCGATGCCGTATTACAGGCCCTCCGGAGACTGTAGCGCACCTCCTATTGTCTTCCCCGCCGCGCCCGCGCGGTACACAACCCGGAGAGTTGAGGGTGCCTGGTGGCCCCCGCGGTCTTCAAAACCGTTGTCGGTCCGTGACCGGGCCGAGGTAGGTTCGATTCCTACCCTCTCCGCCAATTTCCCCACCGCCCATGACTGACGCCACCGATCCCATTCGCCTGACCCAATACAGCCATGGCGCCGGTTGTGGCTGCAAGATCTCGCCCAAGGTGCTGGAGGAAATCCTCAACCAAGCCGGCAAAGCCGCACCGCACGCGCAGTTGCTCGTGGGCAACGATTCCAAGGACGACGCCGCCGTGTACGATCTCGGCAACGGTCAGGCGGTGATCAGCACCACGGATTTTTTCATGCCCATCGTCGATAACCCCTTCGACTTCGGACAGATCGCTTCGGTGAATGCCATTAGCGATATTTACGCCATGGGCGGCACGCCGCTGATGGCCATTGCGGTGCTTGGTTGGCCGATCGAAAAACTTCCGCCTGCCGTGGCCGGTCGCGTGCTCGAAGGCAGCCGCGCCGCCTGTGCCCGGGCCAATATCCCGTTGGCCGGAGGTCACAGCATCGACGCGCCCGAACCCATCTTCGGCCTGGCCGTCACCGGACAAGTCGCGGTGGACCAGCTCAAGCGCAACGACGCCGCTGAGCCGGGCTGCGAATTGTTTCTTACCAAACCGCTTGGCGTTGGTCTCGTGACCACTGCTCAAAAGCGCGGTATTGCCGAGGATGCCGATGTGCAACGCGCTGTCGATCAAATGACCGCGCTCAACCAAATCGGCAGCCAACTCAGCGCCCTGCCCGGTGTGAAGGCGATGACCGATGTCACCGGCTTCGGCCTGCTCGGCCACCTCACCGAGTTGTGCGAAGGCAGCGGCGTGAGCGCCGTGATCGACAGTACCGCCGTGCCGCGCCTGCCCAACACCGATCATTACATTGCCGAAGAGTGCACGCCCGGCGGCACCGATCGCAATTTCGACAGCTACGGTCATCATCTCAGCCCGCTCACCGACGCCCAACGCGCCCTGCTCTGCGATCCGCAAACCAGCGGTGGCCTACTTGTCGCCGTGGCGCCCGACGGTCTGGACGCATTTCAGGAAGCCACTGCTGAATTGAACCTGACTGCCTTCGGCCAACTCACCGAGCGCACGGAACCTTTGATCACCGTAAACTGATGGCAAAAACGAATCCAACACTACGCGCCATCCCTGGCGTAGATACGCTGCTCGAGGCGGTGGCCGACTGCCCACTGCCCCGACCGTTGGTGGTGAACACCATCCGAGCGGAATTGGCGGCTATCCGCAAAGCCGAGAACATCCCCGACGCCGACGCCATCACAGAGACCATCCGGCAACGCTTGGACGACCTAGCCCTCTCCCGGCTGCAACCGGTCATCAATGGTACCGGCGTGGTCGTCCACACCAACCTCGGCCGGGCGCCCATTGCGCCGCCCACTAATACCGGATACACCAATCTTGAAATTGACCTCACCACCGGCCGCCGCGGCAAACGCGCCGCATACGTTGAGCAATGCCTCGCCGAACTGTGCGGCGCGGAAGCGGCGATGGTGACCAATAATTGCGCCGCCGCGCTGGTGCTGATCGTGCGGCAGCTCACCGCTACCAAAAAGGAGGTCGTTATTTCCCGCGGCGAACTCGTACAGATCGGTGGCGGCTTTCGCATCCCGGATATCCTCGAAACCAGCGACGCCGTTCTGCGTGAAATCGGTACCACCAACCGCACCAACCTTGAGGATTATGTTAAAGCCATCTGTGCGGATACCGGCCTATTGCTTAAGGTGCATCGCTGTAATTTTTTCATGGACGGCTTTGTCGCCTCGCCCAACCGCCGTGAACTGGCCGCACTCGCCCGCAAGAAGCGTGTTCCCTTCGTGGAAGATCTTGGCAGCGGTGTGTTACTGCCCACCGAAGACTGGGCTGAAGGCCATCATGAAACCACCCCGCGTGAGGTGCTCAAGGCCGGCACAGACCTCGTGTGTTTCAGTGGCGATAAAATGCTCGGCGGACCGCAGGCCGGTATTATTGCCGGCAAAACAAAGCACATCGCCGCGCTCAAGAAACATCCCTTCTTCCGCGCGTTACGTTGCGACAAGCTGATCCTCACCGCGTTGCAAGACGCCGCCGAAACGTATCTCCGTGCCGAAGGCGAATCGCTGCCGCTCAATCAGGCGCTGCAGGCCGATCCGACCACCCTGAAACGCCGCGCCAACAAACTCGCCAAAGCCCTTGCGGACTTGCCCTTGCAGGTCACCATCCGTGAAGGTGCCTCGCAGGTCGGCGGCGGCGCTTTGCCGCAAGCCACCCTGCCCAGCATCACGCTCGATCTGGTGCCGGACGCAATGACCCTCAAGGAATTTGCCGCCCATCTACGCCGCGCCAACCTGCCAGTGATCGGCGTCATCCAAGGTCAACGGTTCCGGCTCGATCTTCGCACTGTATTTCCCAAACAAGACAAATCACTAACTCAATCCATCCAAACTATTTTAGAATGAAAACACTAGTACTCACCCTCAGCATCCTGTTTACGGGCAACGGATTTGCTGCGGACAACACCATCGTGCGTGGCGTCGACCGTTTTGAGCTGGTCTATCAATTGACCGTGCCTGAACTGCCGGCCCCGGGGCGGCTTTGGATTCCCTTGGCTAAACCCGATACACATCAGAAATTTGAAGTGCTCACCATTCAATCGCCGATCGCCTGGCATCGGGCACGCGATGCCGCCGGCCAAAACGACATTCTTGTGCTGGAGCCTGGCCCCGACGATCACGGCCAACGCATCACGGTGCGCTATCAGGTCGCTCGTAAGGAAAAGCGTGCCCATCGTGAATCTGGCGACCCCAAGGTGCACCTGCGCGCCGAACGGTTGGTGCCGTTGAACGCGCG
Organism: uncultured Verrucomicrobiales bacterium; assembly: GCA_913048135.1. GTDB lineage: Bacteria > Verrucomicrobiota > Verrucomicrobiia > Limisphaerales > UBA1100 > UBA1100. The sequence continues at coordinate 53 of CAJWVY010000070.1, read as the reverse complement.
CTTCACCACCATCGCCAATGCCGCAACCGCCAAGATAAAGGGGAAGGATGATC
>CAJWVY010000069.1 GCA_913048135.1 uncultured Verrucomicrobiales bacterium | reverse complement strand
CGGCCGGCGTGGTCGGGGAATTCGTGGGTGTAATCCACGCCGAGATGTTGATACACCGTCGCCCAGAGATCATTCGGGGTCATAGCGCGTTCCACGGGCTCTTCGCCCTTTGAATTAGTGGCACCAATGATCTGGCCGGTGCGCATGCCGCCGCCGGATACCAACATGCTCATGGCGCGCGGCCAGTGGTCGCGGCCAGGTTGATCCACCTTGGTCCTGCTACCGGAGCGCACATTGAGGCGCGGGGTGCGGCCGAATTCGCCGGTCACCACCAGCAACACGCGCTTATCCAAGCCGCGCGCGTACAAATCCTCAATCATCGCCGTGATCACTTGGTCGTACAGCGGGAAACGCACCTTGGCGTCTTTGAAAATATGACAGTTCACCGCGTGGCTGTCCCAGTTGTACACGCCTTCCTTGAGCCACGGTATACCGCCAACGCCGTAGGGGTTTTCCATCACCACCGTCACCCACGGCACCCCGCGCTCCACAAGGCGGCGGGCGAGGATCGCCTGTTGGCCCCACGGATGCATGGCGAACCGTTCGCGCACGGCGTCCTTTTCCTGCGTGATGTCAAACGCCTCGCGCACGGTCGAGCTGGTCATCATCTCCATCGCTTTGCGATTGAAGACATCCATGGTGCCCAGCAAACCGCTAGTGTCCACGTCGCGTCGAAAATTATCAAAGCCCTTCAACAGCGTGTTGCGGTCACCCAAGCGATCGGTCATCGCGCGATCCAGCGACACATCGTCCACCTTGAAATTCGGCAGGCTCGGGTCAGCGGAAATGCGGTAGGGGTGCGTGTGGCTGCCGAGATACGCGCTGCCAAAGGCGAACGTGTCCACGCTGTTCACGCGCCCGTTGCCCATCACCACGTAATTCGGCAACCCCTTCGTATCCCGCTTATCGTCAAGCACCGCTGACGCCATGGAGCCAACGCACGGTGTATTGTTCAGTGTGCCCGTGGGCGTGGCCGGTTTGCGGCCGGTGAGAAAACGTTTGTGACCGCCACCATGATCGGCAAAGCCATGATGGATCGAGCGGATGATGTTAAATTTGTCGGCGATCTTTGCGTGCCTCGGAAACAACTCGCACACCTCCATGCCAGGCACATTGGTCTTAATCGGCATGAACTCGCCCCGATACTCGCTCGGCGCCTGCGGCTTCATGTCATACATCTCCATGTGCGGCGGACCGCCTGGAAGCCAAACGAAAATCACGGAGGTATCCTTGCCGGACACACCCGGCGCTGCATTCTTCGCCTGCGCCTCCAGCAAACCCGAAAGACCCAGCCCACACGCCGTCCCGCCGACCTCCAAAAACGACCGCCGGGAAACCGGGCCCGGGCAAAATGCAGTTCCGTCACTCATTGCTCTATATTATATGACACTCGGTTTTGTTTTGGAATTCAAAAAACACGGGGCTTTGACATCTTCACCCACGTCCGTACGCTCAGGTCATGCGTCTGTTGCTTCTCCTTTTCTTGATCCATTGTTCGTTGCACGCAAAGGTCCCGCCCGCGCAGCCCAATTTCATTCTCATCATGGCCGACAACCTCGGCTACGGTGACATTGGGCCATTTGGCAGCCGACTGCATCGCACGCCGAATCTCGACCGCATGGCACGGGAAGGGCGTCGGCTCACCAGTTTTTACAGTGCCAGCGGCGTGTGCACGCCGAGCCGGGCGGCCTTGATGACCGGCTGTTATCCGCGCCGCGTGGGCCTCGATTGGACGCCTGAGGACGGCCACGTGCTCCGGCCCGTGTCACCGAATGGGCTGCACCCGAATGAAATTACGATTGCCGAGGCCTTGAAAAAGGCCGGCTACGCGACCGCCTGCATCGGTAAATGGCATCTCGGCGATCAGGCCGAATTCCTGCCCACGCGGCAGGGTTTCGATTATTACCTCGGCCTGCCGTACAGCGATGACATGACACACGCCACCGGCCAGCGCATCGGCGAACGCCTACGGGGCAACCAATGGCCGCTCTTACCCTGGATGGAAAACGAAAAGGTCATCGAGTCCCCGGCCAATCGCAACCTTATGACCCAGCGCGAAACCACCGCCGCGCTCAAATTCATTGCCGCCAACAAAAACAAACCCTTCTTCCTCTATTTGCCACACAACATGCCCGGCAGCTCGCGCCAGCCATTTGCCAGCGAGGCATTTCGCGGCCAATCCAAGAACGGCGCGTGGGGCGATGCGGTGGAGGAACTCGACTGGTCCGCCGGTCAGATTTTCGACGCGCTCAAGAAACATAACATCGACGAACGCACCCTAGTCATTTGGACCAGCGACAACGGCGCCCCGCGCCGCAATCCGCCGCAGGGCAGCAACGCTCCACTCGGCGGCTGGGGCTACACCACCGCCGAAGGCGGCATGCGCGTGCCGGCCATCGTCCGCTGGCCCAACTTCATTCCCGCCGACAGCGTGAGCGATGAACTCTGCACCCTGATGGATCTACACCCCACCTTCGCCAAACTCGCCGGCGCGCAATTGCCAGAACGCAAACGCGACGGCCAAAATATCTGGCCCGTCTGGAGCCTCCGTAATGCCAAGTCGCCGCACAATCATTTTTTCTACTACCACACACACTCTCTACAAGCCGTCCGCGATCACCGCTGGAAGCTCGTACTCGGTGACACGCCCAAGCTTTACGATTTAAAGGCTGACATGGGGGAGCAACATAATCTCATCGAACAACAACCCGCCGTCACTAAACGCCTCCGCACTCTGGCCAATCGGGCCAAAACCGAACTCGGCCATGGAGAACAAAAGGGGACTCAAGTCCGCCCTGTGGGACGATCCACCAAACCCACCGCCCGCATTCGATAACTCCATCAGCAAAAAAAAGACGGGCCGAAGCCCGTCTTGTGGAATTTGATAGTGCCGGAACTTACTTGGCTTCGAGGCGGTAGATGCGACCGCGGCCCTCGAACCCGAGCAGATACTGCTCGCCGGCGTTGTCCTCGCCAAAGCTGGCGATAAACCGGATCGGGTTCGGGGCGATCACCTGGCCGTACTCCGTCACCTGGCCGCCACTCTGACGGAAGGCCCACACGGTACCGGTCTTATAATCGCCGTACACATAGGCGCCTCGCAGCGCGGGAATTTTTTTACCGCGATACACGTAGCCGCCAGTGATGCTGAGGCCGTGGCCGTGTTTATTGAATTTCGACTTGGCGGCACCTGCCGGTGAATGCGGGTACTCGATCACGGGATCAATGAACTTCTCGGGCTGGTTGAATTTCGTGGTCAACACGCCACCGGCTTTAGCCGCACTTTCGTGGAACCCTTCGCGCGGACGCCAGCCATAGTTGCCGCCTTTCACGATGAGGTTCACTTCCTCCCAAAAATCCTGGCCCACATCAGCGGCCCAAAAATCGCCGTTCTCACTATCGAAACTCATGCGCCACACATTGCGCAGACCGTACGCCCAGATCTCTGGACGGGCTCCTTCGCGACCGACAAACGGGTTGTCCTTCGGAATGCCGTAGGGCCGCGCGGCCGTCGGCTTGTCGACATCAATACGCATGATGGTGCCCAGCAGCGTGCCGAGGTTTTGCGCGTTGTCGAAGGGATCCTCGCGTTTACCGCCGTCTCCGTGCGTGATGTACAGCTTGCCGTCCGGCCCGAAGAGGATGCAGCCGCCGTCATGATTCCAAAACGGCCGCTCAATGGTCACCAGCTTGCGCTCGGTGGCGGGATCTACCTTGCCGTTGTTGCCCACCTTGAATTCACTGACAATACTGCGCAGCGGTTCGTGCGCGGAATAAAAGACGTACAGTTTGCCGTTGGCCTTGAACTGCGGATGGAACGCCATACCGAGCAGGCCTTCCTCATCCTTAACGTACGGCTTGCGCCCGGAAATATCGAAGAGCACTTTAGCCTGGTCGCCCTTGGCGTTCTTGGGCAACTCGAGGATGGTGCCGCGCTGTTCCATCACGAACATCCGGCCATCGGGCAGCTGCTCCAGCCACAGGGGCCGTTGGAGCTTGAGGTTGGGATAGGCATTCACCAGCTTCAACTGCGGCAACTCCGCGGAAACCGTGCCCACAAACGCCAGCGCGCACAGCGCCGACACCAATCGGGTGAAAGAAACAAAGGGTTTCATCGCGCCGATTCAAGGCCGTTGAGCCCGGCTTGTCAACCGGCGAACAACGCCCCAACCAATTCGCCGGTGCCCGCCACCAGCACCGGCAACCCCACCGGCCACGGGCCGGCCAACAACAACGCCATCCCCACCATCACCAAGCCCGCGGGCACCAAAGGAAACATCAATGTGTCATTCATGATGGCAACAGCGTATCGGCATCGCTAGGACATTGGCTGTCCATGTCACGGAAAATCGAGGTGCCGCCAAAAGGGCGCTGGTTCCGGATGCGTGCCGGTGGTAATTTAACCCCATGAAATTCGCATGTTTTCTATGGATTACGCTGATTTTCGGGGCCACGGCCGCCGAGCCCCGTTTCCAGTTGCGGTCCCTAATTCAGAATGACGGCACACTTCTGCACATGCGCTTGGACACTGAAACTGGCAAAACGTGGCGACTTGAGCGGGTGTTGAAGAATCGGATGGAAATCTCACTGCAAGGCAAGTTGGCCGCCCGCGAGTTGGAACGTACACGCATCAATGTGAAGTCACTGGAATCCTTCACGCTGGCTGAAGTGTTGAAGGCGTTGAACGGGATTCTGGCGGAAACGGGCAATGACGATTTGCCGCGACTGGTGTTTTCCATCCCAGTCAAGAATCCGGATATCGATCAGGCCAAGGCAAAGGAACAACTCGTGCCACCGGCGCAACCATTTGGAGAAGCCCCGCAAGTCATCGACCTCTCCGCGGGGCCACCGCTGTTGCCCGGTTTTCCTCCCGGCGCCATCCCGGGTAACCCCAACGCGCCCCCCATCCAAATTGACCCGCTTACCGGCCGGCCCTTATTTCGACCGCCCGTGCCGCGCCCGCCGCTATGGCAGCCGCCCCGCCGCAAGGAGGATGTCACCCTATTTCGAATCCGCAACTGGGGTCAGCCTCTGCGCGAAACCTCCGTGCTACAGGTGCTGGCGCATGTGTTGAACTGCGCCGATTCGCCGTTGCGGTGTGTGGTGGATGAGAAGACGGTTTATTTTACTCCAGAATCCAGCGTCATCACCGTGGGCCGAACCTTCTCCCAGCCGCAGTACGCCGAACAATGGCTGGAGATCAGCGATGATTCACCAATCCAACCGAAGTAGGTGCGAACAAGTCGGCGTTGAACGGCCGCCAAGCCCGATGTTTTATCAGCCGCAAGGAGTACACGTTTGAACGACTGGAATATCCAATCCCGCGGACATCGATGCCACACCTGCGACGTAACGTTTGAAGACGGTACGAGCTATCATACCGTGCTCGTTTACGAAAATAACGAGTATATGCGGCAGGATATTTGCACCGCCTGCTGGAAAAAGGAAAGCGACGGGGCCCCGTCGCGCAAAGGATTTATCTCCACTTGGCAGGGCACTTACGAAGCCCCGCCACCAGCACCACCCGAGGCGATTCAGAAAGATAATGCCGAAGGGCTCTTGCGGAAGCTGGTCGAAACCGGCGATACGCGCTGGCGCGAAGCCAGCTACATTCTCGCTGTGATGCTCGAACGCAAGCGCGTGCTTAAAGTGAAGGAACAGATCAAGGAAGCCGATGGCCGCGTGTTTGTCTACGAGATGAGTCAGTCCGGCGATGTATTTACCATTCCGGATCCCAACCTCAAGATGGAGGAGCTGGAACAGGTGCAAATCGAGGTCGCCACCCTGCTGGAACACGGCCTGCCGGTGGAAGGCAAACCGTGGCCGCCCGAGCCGGAGGAACCAACTGGCGAAGCAGACGCCGAAGCCTCGGAAGACACCGGCGATACACCTGAATCTGCGGAAGACGCGGAAGCACCCGAACCGGAAACCACCCCCGCGGCCGAGCAGGTCGCCTAGGCTTCATGCCCGCGCGGGGTCCATTCCAAGAGCGGCTGGGATACACATTCAAGCAACCGGAGCTGTTGGAACTGGCCCTCACCCATCCCTCGGTGAGCCATGAACAAGGCGAGAAGCTCGCCAATAATCAACGGTTGGAATTCCTCGGGGACGCCGTGCTGCAGCTGATTATCAGCGCGGAATTGTACAAGCACTTTCCCGACTGCGACGAAGGCGCGTTGTCCAAGGCACGGGCGCGGCTGGTTAACAAGGAGGCACTGGCCGAACGCGCCACGGCTATTCAACTCGGGCCCGAGCTAGTGCTCAGTCGTGGCGAGGAGATCAACAATGGCCGGGAACGGCCCTCGGCTTTGGCCGATGCCTTTGAGGCGTTGGTCGGTGCGATCTATCTGGATGGCGGGTTCACCAAAGTGCAACGATTCATCCACACCGAGTTCACCGAATCCCTCACGCACGCCGATGCCGGACGGCACACGGGCAATCCTAAGGGCGAGTTGCAGGAGATTTTGCAGGGCAAAAATGCGGTGGCCCCGGAGTACCGGTTGCTGGAGATGGAAGGACCGGATCATGACCGGTCATTTGTCTGCGCCGTGCGCCACAGCGGCAATGAATTGGCGCGCGGCTCAGGCAAGAGCAAGAAGGCCGCGGAAATGACGGCGGCCCGGGCGGCCATCGATAGCCTACGCGCCAAGGGCAAGGCCTAAGCCGCGGTTTGGCGGGACGCATAAGCCCTTTAAAATTGACCCGAACGCCCCGTTTCCTTAGGTTGACCGAGCTTTTTTAATATGGCCAACAGCGAAGTTCAGAACAATTACCTGATCCCCCACGTGGTGGAGCAGACCAGTCGCGGCGAGCGCGGATACGATATTTATTCGCGCCTGCTGGTGGACCGTATCATCTTCCTCGGCACCGCCATCGATGATTCGGTGGCCAATACCGTGATCGCCCAGATGCTCTTTTTGCAGATGAGCGATCCGAAGAAGGACATCCACATTTACATCAACTCCCCCGGCGGCCACGTCACCGCCGGCCTGGCGATCTACGACACCATGCAGTTCCTCACTTGCGACGTGAACACCTACTGCATCGGTCAGGCCGCCAGCATGGGCGCCGTGCTGCTCAGCGGCGGTACCACCGGCAAACGCTTTGCCCTGCCGCACGCCAACGTGATGATCCATCAGGTGCTCGGCGGTGCTCAGGGTCAGGCAACCGACATGGAGATCCACGTGAAACACATGTTGGAGCTCAAGAAAACCCTCACCGGCATTCTCGCCAAGCACAGCGGCAAGCCCTACGAGGAAGTGTACGAAGCCTGCGAACGCGATAATTTTCTCACCGCCGAGGAAGCCAAAAACTTTGGCCTCGTGGATGAAGTAGTGTCCTCCCGCAAGGATGTCACTACGCTTCCGGACAAATCGTCTGTGGACGAGAAATAATCTGCACCGACCATGGCCCGCCCTCGTAATCTCACCCTGTGCAGCTTCTGCGGCAAATCGCATGCCGAAGTCCGCAAGCTGGTGTCCGGCCCGGGGGTGTACATATGCGACGAATGCATCGAAACCTTCAAACAAGTGCTCGACAAGGAACTGGCTGAGGAAGCACCCAAGGGCGAGGCGCCGCAGCTGGCCATCAAGCAACCCGCCGAGATCAAGGCCGAGCTGGACAAGCATTGCATCGGGCAGGACGCCGCCAAGAAGACGTTGTCCGTCGCCGTACACAATCACTACAAACGCATCCTGCACGAGGCCGCCGCCGAGTCCAAGGATGCCCCACATGCCGGCGTGGAGATTGAGAAGACCAACATCATGCTCATCGGCTCCACCGGCACCGGCAAGACCCTGCTCGCCCGCACCCTCGCCGGCGTGCTCGATGTGCCGTTTGCCATCGCCGACGCCACCACCCTGACCGAGGCCGGTTATGTGGGTGAGGATGTGGAAAACATTATCCTGCGTTTACTACAGTCCTCGGACTACGACGTGAAGCGCGCGGAGATGGGCATCATTTATATCGACGAGATCGACAAGATCACCCGCCGCACCGAAAACGTTTCCATCACACGCGATGTTTCCGGTGAAGGCGTACAGCAGGCGCTGCTCAAGATTCTGGAAGGCACCATCTGCGCCGTGCCGCCTCAGGGCGGTCGCAAGCATCCGCAGCAGGAATACATCCGCGTCAACACCCGCAACATCCTGTTCATCTGCGGCGGCGCCTTTGTGGATTTGGACAAGGTGATCCAGCGCCGCCTCGGCAATCACGTGCTCGGCTTCGGCGCGCAGGAACAACAGGTCGATGCCATGCACAAGGGCCGCGAAGCTCTCAAGCATGTGGAGCCGGAAGATTTACTCAGCTACGGGTTCATCCCCGAATTCATTGGCCGCCTGCCGATGATCACCGCACTGGAGGAACTCACCAAGGATCAACTCGTTGCCATCCTTACCGACACCAAGAACGCCCTAACCAAACAGTACCAGAAACTGCTTTGGCTCGAAGGCGTGGAACTGGAGTTCACCAAGGACGCCCTGCAGGAACTCGCCGCCCAGGCCATTGCCAAGGGTACCGGTGCCCGCGCCCTGCGCGGTCAGTTGGAGCGGTTGATGCTCGATCTCATGTACGAAATTCCCGGCAGTGATGAAATTGAGTCGGTCAAAATCACCCGCGGTGCCGTGCAGGGCAAGAGTAAGCCGGTGACCCGGCGCAAACCCAAGCAGGCCGCCGCCTAATTCAGCTTGTCCTCGGCCCGCATCGTTGGCTTGCCGGGACAACCCTGATCCCCTTACGTTCCACGCCTTATGTCCGAAACCACGCCCATTGCCGACCGGTTGGCTGCCCACGTGGCGGCCCTGCCGCCGTCGGGCATTCGCGAGTTCTTTGAGCTCGTGCAGGGCCGGCCGGATGTCATTTCCTTGGGGGTCGGCGAACCCGATTTCGCCACGCCTTGGCACATTCGCGAGGCGACCATCTACGCCCTCGAGCGCGGCCGCACCAGCTACACCTCAAACTACGGCCTGATGAGCCTGCGCGAGGAGATCAGCAAATATGTCGCCCGCCTGTTCGGCCCCGTGTACCGGCCGGATAATGAAATCCTCATCACAGTCGGCGTAAGCGAAGCGCTGGATCTGGCGTTGCGCGCCCTGATTGATCCGGGCGATGAAGTGATTTATCACGAACCCTGTTATGTGAGCTACTCGCCTTCCATCGCGCTGGCCCACGGTGTGGCCGTGCCGGTGGAATGTCGGGCAGAGGAACAATTCAGCGTAACCGCCGCCGCCATCGAGGAGGCCATCACGGATAAGAGCAAAGTGCTCGTGCTGAATTTCCCCACCAACCCCACCGGCGGCACGATGACCCGCGGGGAACTGCAGGCCATTGCCAATCTTGCGGTGAAGCATAATCTGATCGTGATCACCGATGAGATTTACGCCGAGCTGACGTTTGAGGGCGAACACGTCAGCATCGCCAGCCTGCCCGGCATGCGGGAGCGCACGATTTTCCTGCACGGCTTTTCCAAGGCCTACGCCATGACCGGTTTCCGCATCGGCTTCGCCTGCGGACCGGAAACTCTGGTCGGTGCCATGACGCGCATTCACCAGTACTCCATGCTTTGCGCCAGCATCGTCAGTCAGGAAGCCGCGTTGGAAGCGCTGCGCAATGGCGAGGAACCGATGCTGGAAATGCGCGAGGCCTACCGGCAACGCCGCAACTTCATGGTCCAAGCCCTGAACGACATGGGGCTGGAATGCCATCGACCGCGCGGTTCGTTCTATGCCTTCCCCGGCGTGCAATCGACCGGGCTCGATTCTAAGTCGTTTGCCACTGGACTGGTGCAGACGGAAAATGTCGCCGCAGTGCCCGGCGGTGCGTTTGGCGCCTGTGGTGAAGGATTCCTGCGCTGCTGCTTTGCCGCCAGCTTCGATCAGATCGAGGAGGCCATGGAGCGGATGGCGCGGTTTGTGGCCCAAACGAAAAAGGGCTGAGTTTCCTCAGCCCTTCTCCTGAACTTCTGAATGCTTTGTCCGTCTAGCGGAGCAGCTGTTTCTCAAGGTAATGCACGGTCTGCCGCACGTTGGCGTCAATCTCCATGCGATCCTTCACCAAACGGCAGGCGTGCAGCACGGTGCCATGGTCGCGGCCACCAAAGGCCTCGCCGATCGCGCTGAGCGAATGCTCGGTGAGTTGGCGGCTGAGGAACATGGCGATCTGGCGCGGGAAGGCGATGTTTTCCGGCCGGCGCTTACTGGTCATGTCGGCCATGCGCAGGTCGAATTTCTCTGCCACCTTCTTCTGGATCACCTCGATGGTGATAGTGTGCCGGCCTTCTTCCTGCAGGATCTCTCGCAGCAGGTTTTCCACCACGTCGTTGGTGAGCTCCTTACCGGTGAGGTGCGCGTAGGATGCCACCCGAATCAGCGCGCCCTCAAGTCGGCGGATGTTGGTGCGAATCCGGTTCGCGAGGAAGGTCAACACGTCCTCGGGAATCTCCACGCCCATGGTTTTCACCTTGTTGCGCAGGATAGCCAGACGGGTTTCCACATCGGGCGGCTGCAGGTCGGTGACCAAGCCCCACTCAAAACGACTCACCAGACGGTGCTCCAGGTTTTGAATCTCACTGGCCGGCCGGTCACAGGTCAGCACGATCTGCTTGTGGGCCTCGTGCAGCGCGTTGAAGGTGTGGAAGAACTCCTCCTGAATCCGCTCTTTGCCGGCGAGAAACTGGATGTCGTCAATCAACAGCACATCGGCCTGACGATATTTCTTACGAAACTTCACCAGCTGATTCTCCTGAATGGCCGCGATGTATTCGTTGGTGAATTTCTCGGAGGACACATAGGAGACCTTCGCGCCTTTCTTGGCGCCGGCCACGTGCTGACCCACCGCGTGCAGTAGGTGCGTCTTGCCGAGGCCTGTGCCGCCATACAGGAAGAGCGGGTTGTAGGCCTTGCCCGGTTGCTGGGCCACGGCCATGGCAGCGGCATGTGCGAAGCTGTTGTTGTTGCCCACCACAAAGGTGTCGAACGTGTTGCGCGGGTTGAACACTAGATCGCCGTCACTGGCTTTCTTAACGGCTGCTTTCTTGCCGCGAGCCGGCTTGGCCGGAGCGGGTGCCGCGCCGTTGCCCTCGGCGACTTTGAATTTAATGTTCAGCTTGCGGCCGCTGGCGGTGGCCAAAGCGTCCTGCAACAGTTCCAAGTAATTGTCCTTCAACCAGACTTCCGAAAATTCATTCGGCACCTCAAGGGTGATGGAAGACTGGTTCAGGGACACCGGCTGCACCGAGGAGAACCACAGGTTGTAGGTCTCGGTGTTGAGTAGGGTACGGATCTGATCCGTGGTTTGTGTCCAAATTTTATCGACGGTTGCCTGCATCTTTTCGGTTCAAAGCATCAAAGTTCAAAATTGTACGTTCCAATATAGTGTCGGGCTTATCCCGGCGCGGCCCAAAGGCATTCAAGTCAGGCTCCCCCAAAAGGGGATGACGGATAATCCGCCAACATGTCCACAGGATCCGGCAACGCCATTTACAAGAGACACGACATCACAGCGATGAGCCGCAAGGCTCGGTATTGCTGGGACGCGGGGCAATGTGTAAGCAAATGATCATAGTCGTTCCACGTGAACCTATTAACTGTTGTTCACGATTTGTTCACACGCAGGCTTCCCGCTTGACAGGAACGTAACGCGCGCAACGGTTTCGTGACTTTTTTTAGTATAAATATACTCACTATAAATTATAACAATATTGCTTCGCGAATAAGCGGAGCGAAAGGGAGGGAGATTTATAATGCCTCCGCGCCGGTTTCCCCGGTGCGGATACGGACGGCGCTTTCCACGGCGGTCACAAATATTTTGCCGTCCCCAATCTTCCCGGTGGTGGCCGCGGCCTGGATCGCTTTTACAGCGTCTCCGGCCTGCTCGGCGGTCACCACCAGCTCCAACTTGAGCTTGGGCAAAAAATCCACAGTGTACTCACTGCCGCGATAAATCTCCGTATGACCTTTCTGCCGGCCGAAGCCCTTCACTTCGGTCACGGTCATGCCCACAATGCCCAGCTCCGTCAACGCCGCTTTCACGTCGTCGAGTTTAAAGGGTTGGATAATGGCATCAATGCGCTTCATTCGCGTAACAGGTTCGGTGCTGATGTTAACAACCTATGAAAATGTGTCCATCGAGAATCGGAATTTTTGAAAAATATATTTTCATGTTTCTGTTAGATTTCGTTTTTCAATGATTCAGGAATGTGCACTCGACACTCGCCCCAATGCCCCGCTAAATCAACACGCCCATGGGCTGGATCTATCGCAACTGCCTGCAACCGCTGCTTTTCCTGCAGGAATCCGAAGCCGCGCACAACCGCGTCATCGGCGGCCTGTCTTGGGCCGGGCGCTTGCCTCTAGTGCCCATGCTCGCCGATGCCGTGTACAGTGCGCCCGATCTACCGGTGACTTTAGGCGGTCTGCGGTTTCCCAATCCCATCGGGCTCGCGGCCGGGATGGACAAGCACGCAGCCGCCGTGCCCATGTGGGAACGGCTGGGGTTCGGCTTTGCCGAGCTGGGCGGCGTGACCCAACACGCGCAACCGGGCAATGACGCACCGCGCATGTTTCGCGCCGTCAACGATCGCGCGCTGGTCAACCGCATGGGCTTCAATAATCCCGGTGCCGAAGCCGTCGCGGAGGCACTGCAACAATGGCGCGCGCGCGATCAATGGCCCGCCCATCCCGTCGGCATTAACCTCGGCAAATCAAAAGTCACGCCGCTGGAGGAAGCCGCCGAGGATTACGCATTCTCCTTTCGCACGCTGCAGGGGTTGGCCGATTTCTTTGTCGTCAATGTCAGTTCGCCCAACACGCCCAACCTGCGCCAACTGCAGGACAAAAGTGCCTTGGACGAAATTCTGAAAACCCTGCGCGCGGTCGATTCAAAGACTCCGCTCCTTATCAAGATTGCGCCTGACCTCACTTATGAAGCGATCGACGATGTGCTCGAGCTGGCCACGGTCCACTCACTCGCCGGCATTGTGGCCACCAACACCACCATCGAACGCCCTGAGCCCGGCGACGCGCAATGCCGGGCTACCTATGAGCAAACCGGCGGCCTTAGCGGCGCACCATTGCGCACGCGCAGCACGGAGGTCATCGCGCATATTTATCAGCACACCGAAGGCAAGCTACCGATCATCGGCGTGGGTGGCATCTTCACGGCTGCCGATGCCTGGGAAAAAATCACCGCCGGCGCCAGCCTGTTGCAGGTGTACACCGGCCTAGTCTATGAAGGTCCCGCCATCGCGGGCGATATCGTGCGCGGCCTCAAGGCGCGCATGGAACAAGAAGGCGTTCGCTCACTGGCGGAGGTGATTGGCCAAAGTTAACCGCCCTGCACCAAGGCAATGATCCGGGCACTGGTTTCTTCGGGGGACTCGCCGGAATTGTTGATGACCGTGGCGCCTTCCACCACTTTCAGCGGGGCAGCCTTACGGGTGCTGTCGCGTTGATCGCGGGCCGCGAGATTCTCCTCCACGCCATCGGCATCGCGCCGCGCCTGTCGTACTTCGGCTGAGGCATCGAGATAAAATTTATGCGGCGTATCCGGAAAAATGTTCGAGGTAATGTCGCGCCCCTCCATCACCAGATTGCCGAACTGCACACAAGACCGCTGACGTTCCTTCATCCATTCGCGCACGAACGGCACCTGCGCCACGTGACTCACCACGGCACTGACTTCGGCGGAGCGAATTTCCTGCTCAGGAAAAAACCCGTCTACCTCCAGCCAAATGCTGTCGCCGCGCCGCACTAGTTTCGCCGGCCAATCGCGGCACAAGGCTTCCACCGCTGCCGCATCGGTCACTTCCGTTCCCGTCTCTAGCGCGTGCCAGCCCAGAGTGCGGTACATTGCACCGGTGTCCACGTACACATACCCGAGTCGGGCAGCGATAATCTTGGAGTTCGTGCTCTTGCCACTGGCGCTGGGGCCGTCGATGGCGATCACAATGGGTTCAGGGTCACTCATGCAGCAAATAAATCTTCACCGGCCAACCCGCGTCCAGCGGCATCGCGGATTGTCGCGCCCAACCCGGCAGGCGGGGCGGCGGCCAGTTTCTGGAAAAAATTGGGAAAAGTTTTCTTCACGCAAGCCGGATCACGCAGACGCATGCCCGGCACTTTGAGGCCGAGCAGGGCAAAACACATGGCCATGCGATGATCGTTGTAGGTGTCGATCTCCGCTCCGTGCAATTCAGGGGAGGGCTCGACGTGCAGCGTGTCGCCTTCTTCGGTGATCCGCGCGCCGCACTTGGTCAGTTCCGTGCGCAGCGCCGCCACACGTTCGCATTCCTGCACGCGTAATCGACCGAGATCCGTGAAGCTCGCAGGCCGGTCCTGCAAGGGTGCCAGCGTGATGGCGGTCATGATGCTGTCGCCCAGATCTGTTTGACGCGACACCTCGCGCGGCGGAGATAGGAACCGCGTGAACTGCGCATCAACCTGCCAGCCGGTCAGCGGCCAGTGCGCCACCTCCACGCCTTCGGCAAAAGTGTTCACGCCCCAAAAATAACTGCCGCTCGAGGCATCCGGTTCAATGGCAAACGTGCCGCCGACCTTGGGAAACTCCGCGATCAGCTCCTGCGTCATCTGCACATAAGGCGCCTCAGCGAGCTTCGCCTCGCCCAAACCGATCTGCCAGCCGCCGACGCATTGGTTCGATCCGACCACCACTTTTGCGTGTCCCGTCCCCATCAAACCCTCAACTGTTTGTTTTTTTAAGTACCATATATACACACTCCTCTCTTAGACCTAACTGTTTGGACGCTATTTTCGTACCCGATTTTACCAAAACTGCTCTTGAGCTTAATTTAGATGACCAGAAGGTAAAAATTTAGCTAGAGATGCAGTCGACCCAGGGCTATCCAAAATTAGGATTTAAAATTTGGTAGGTCGAGATGCGCGCGCTGGAGCGCGCCACCTTCGCACTCGCCAAGGTGTCGATCGCGACCAACGACTCGTTCAAGCAGATTGCCTGCACGCGCGGCGGCATGGCCGAGGAAGACGTTTTCGTGGTGCGTAGCGGGCCCAACCTCGACCGTATCCGGGCCCTCGATCCCGACCCGTCCTTGCGCAAGGGGCGCGCCCATTTGGTCGGTTATGTCGGTGTCATGGGCGAACAGGAAGGTTTGGACGATCTGCTGCGTATGGTCGCCGATATCGTGCATGAGCGCGGGCGCACGGATATCCAGTTCTGCCTGGTCGGTTTTGGCCCGTCGTTGAAGAGCCTGCGCACGCTCGCAAAACAGCTGCTCATCGACGAATACGTGGATTTCCCGGGCCGTCTGGACGGCGATGCACTCATGCGTGTGCTCTCGTCGGCCGATATCTGTATTAGCCCTGATCCCAAGAACGAGATGAACGACCATTCCACGATGAACAAGATTCTGGAATACATGGCGTTG